>NZ_JAEHBQ010000014.1:0-138237 GCF_016483555.1 Bacillus cereus group sp. N14 | reverse complement strand
GGATCAAACTCTCCAATAAAGTTAGTTTGTCTAGCATCTAAAAATAAAAATTGACGTTTCACGTTGTTTGTTTCGTTTAGTTTTCAAAGTTCAACATCGCGTTTCAGCGACTTTCATAATATATCATAGTATATTATTTTCGTCAACAAGTTTTTTAAGATAATTTGTATCTCTCATTTGCTGACTCTGCCTATTATATAGAGTTTCCCATTGCTATGCAAGTATTATTATAAAAAAATAAGAGGAGGAAAAATCCCCCTCTTATTCTTCAGAAGAAACCTCTTCATTAGATTCCTCTTCTTCATCTTTCTGTGCTTTTGCTACCGTCGCTACCTCTTGCTCATCCTCTAATCGAATTAGACGAACACCTTGTGTATTACGTCCCATTTGAGAGATTTGATCAACCGGCATACGAATAATAACACCTGCTGCCGTAATTAACATGATATCTTCTTCACCTGTTACAGATTTAACAGCTACTAATTTACCGTTTTTATCTGTAATATTACAAGTCTTCAGACCTTTACCACCACGGCTTTGTAGACGGTATTCATCAATAGGTGTACGTTTTCCATAACCATTTTTCGTTACGATTAGAACATTTACATCCTCTTCGACAATTTCCATGCCCACAACTTGATCTTCATCACCTAATGTAATTGCTTTTACACCAGCCGCATTACGTCCCATAGAACGCACATCTTGCTCGTTAAAGCGAATTAACATACCATTGCTTGTTCCTACAATAATATCCTTATCACCAGATGTTAAACGTACAGATATTACTTCATCCTCTTCACGAAGAGAGATGGCGATTAAACCATTCGTACGTATATTTGCAAATGATGAAAGTGGCGTTCTCTTAGAAATACCTTGTTTTGTTGTGAAGAATAAGAATTCATCATCACCAAATTCACGAATTGGAATAATGGCGTTAATCCATTCACCCTTATCTACACCTAATAAGTTAATAATAGGTATACCTTTTGCTGTACGACTATACTCTGGGATTTCATATCCTTTCGTACGGTATACTTTCCCTTTATTAGTAAAGAATAAAATGTGATCATGCGTAGAAGTAGTTAATAAATGCTCTACGAAATCATCATCATTTGTTCCCATTCCTTGCACACCACGTCCACCACGGTTCTGTGTTTTGTACGTAGAAGCCGGTAACCTCTTAATATAACCATTATGAGTTAACGTAATAGCGATGTTTTGCTCTGGAATCAAATCTTCATCTTCAATAAATTCCATGCCACCAATTGTAATTTCTGTTCGTCTCTTATCATTGAAGCGTTCTTTTACTTCCGTTAATTCTTCACGAATAATCTCAAGAACTTTCTCTTCATCTGCTAAGATTGCTTTTAATTCAGCGATTAACTTCATTAATTCTTGATATTCTTGCTCAATTTTTTCACGTTCTAATCCTGTTAAACGTTGCAGACGCATATCTAAAATTGCTTGTGCTTGTTTCTCACTTAAACCGAAACGTTCCATTAAGCCTTGTTTTGCAATATCTGCTGTTTTCGAACTACGAATTAACGTAATAACTTCATCTAGATGATCTAGAGCAATTCGTAATCCTTCTAAAATATGAGCACGCGCCTCTGCTTTTTCTAATTCATAAGCAGTACGTCGACGAATTACTACCTTCTGATGCTCCAAGTAATGATATAAATTTTGTTTTAAATTTAGTACTTGTGGTTCTCCATTTACAAGAGACAACATATTAATACCGAAACTTGTTTGAAGTGCTGTATGTTTATATAGATTGTTTAATAGTACATTGGCATTGGCATCACGGCGTACTTCCATAACAATACGCATACCGTTTCGATCTGACTCATCACGTAAATCCGTAATACCTTCAATTTTCTTATCACGAACTAATTCTGCAATTTTTTCAATTAATCGCGCCTTATTAACTTGATAAGGTAGTTCAGTTACGAGAATAGATTGTTTACCATTTGACTTCTCTTCAATTTCAACTTTAGCTCGAAGCATAATAGAGCCTCTACCTGTTTCATACGCTCTTCGAATCCCACTTCGTCCCAAAATTAAACCTGCTGTTGGAAAATCTGGTCCTGGAATAAACTCCATTAATTCCGCAATCGTAATGTCGGGATTATGGCTTAGTGCCAATACACCATCAATTACTTCACCGAGTTGATGCGGTGGAATATTCGTTGCCATACCTACCGCAATACCCGTCGTACCATTCACTAATAAATTAGGGAAACGCGCTGGCAATACAATTGGCTCTCTTTCAGAACCATCATAGTTATCTTGATAATCAATCGTATTTTTTGAAATATCACGTATTAATTCCATAGAAATCTTAGACATTCTTGCTTCTGTATAACGCATCGCTGCTGCTGAATCACCATCAACAGAACCAAAGTTACCATGCCCATCAACAAGCATATAACGTTGACTAAAATCTTGCGCCATACGTACCATCGTCTCGTAAACAGCTGAATCACCGTGAGGGTGATACTTACCGATTACTTCACCGACAATACGCGCTGATTTTTTATACGCTTTATCAGCTGTAATTCCTAAATCATTCATCGCATATAAAACCCTACGATGCACAGGTTTTAATCCATCACGAACATCTGGTAATGCACGAGATACGATAACACTCATTGCGTAATCTAAAAACGAGGTACGCATTTCATGACTAATATTAATTTCTCGAATTCGTGCTTGTTGTTGATTGTCTGACATCAACCAGCACCTCCTCTTACATTTCCGTTACACATACATTGATTTATATGTAGAAGACAGGAATACTTAGATTCCTGTCATTGCCCATTTAAATATCAAGGTTTTTCACGTATTTTGCATTTTCTTGGATAAAGTTACGACGTGGCTCTACTTTATCTCCCATCAAAATTTCAAATGTTTCATCCGCTTCAATTGCATCTTGAAGTGAAACTTGAAGTAATGAACGTACTTCTGGGTCCATTGTCGTCTCCCATAACTGAGTTGGATTCATTTCCCCTAGACCTTTATAGCGCTGAATCCCCGGCTTAGGTTGGGCTGGTAATTCAGCTAAGATTTTTTCAAGTTCCTTATCATTGTAAGCATATTGAATTTTCTTACCTTGTTGTACTTTAAACAAAGGTGGCTGTGCAATATATATATAACCGCACTCAATTATTTGACGCATATAGCGATAGAAGAACGTTAATAATAGGGTACGAATATGCGCACCATCAACATCGGCATCCGTCATAATAATAACTTTATGATAGCGTGCTTTTTCAATAGCGAAGTCTCCGCCGATATTTGTACCAATCGCCGTAATAATTGTACGAACTTCATCATTTGATAAAATCTTATCTAAACGTGCCTTTTCAACATTAATAATTTTACCCTTTAGCGGTAAAATTGCTTGGAAATGACGATCACGCCCTTGTTTTGCAGACCCACCCGCAGAGTCACCCTCTACGATATAGATTTCACTAATTGCTGGATCTTTAGAAGAACAGTCTGCCAATTTCCCTGGTAAACTTGAAACTTCTAAAGCACTCTTTCGGCGAGTTAACTCACGAGCCTTTTTAGCTGCTACACGCGCACGCGCTGCCATCGTCCCTTTATCTATAATCTTACGTGCAACATTCGGATTTTCCAGTAAGAACTTTTCAAATGCCTCTGAGAATACTGACTCTGTAATTGTTCTTGCTTCACTATTTCCAAGTTTCGTCTTCGTTTGTCCTTCGAATTGTGGATTTGGATGTTTAATTGACACAATCGCTGTTAAACCTTCACGAACATCTTCACCAGTTAAATTACTATCCGCATCTTTTAAAATATTATTTTTACGACCATAGTCGTTGATCACACGAGTTAAGGCTGTTTTAAATCCTACCTCATGTGTACCACCTTCATACGTATGAATATTATTTGTAAATGAGTAAATATGATTTGTGTATCCTTCGTTATATTGAAGCGCAACTTCAACCTGAATACCATCTTTTGAACCCTCTACATATACAGGTTCTTCATGAATTGGCTGTTTTGAACGATTTAAATGTTCAACATATGATTTAATTCCACCTTCATAATGGAATTCTTTCTTCTGTTTATGTTCACGTTTATCTTCAATTGTTAATTTAATATTACGATTTAAAAATGCTAATTCGCGCATACGAGTTGCTAACGTATCAAATTCGTATACTATTGTTTCCTGAAAAATTTCTGGATCTGGTTTAAATCGAGTTATCGTCCCTGTTTGATCTGTGTCACCAATGACTTTTAAATCCGCAACCGGGATACCTCTTTCGTATTTTTGATAATGGATTTTGCCTTCACGATGTACAAATACCTCTAGTTCTGTTGATAGAGCATTTACTACAGATGCCCCAACACCATGCAAACCACCGGAAACTTTATAACCGCCACCGCCAAACTTACCACCAGCATGAAGAACGGTCATTATAACTTCTACAGCAGGACGTCCCATTTTTTCTTGTATACCAACTGGAATACCACGTCCATTATCCGTTACAAGAATACTATTATCTTCTTCGATACTAACGTTAATTTCATCACAATACCCTGCAAGTGCTTCATCAATACTATTATCGACGATTTCCCACACAAGATGGTGAAGTCCTTTTCCACTTGTAGATCCAATATACATCCCAGGGCGTTTTCGAACCGCTTCTAATCCTTCAAGTACCTGTATCTGACTTTCATCATATGAGTTTTCTTCCATTTGCTTTTGTTCCATTGACACAAAGATCACCTACTTTTCCATTTAAATAGGGATTACGCCCTATCTATTTCACAATCTACCGTGCCGTTCGTTACATGAATTGTTTTCGCTTCTTTTAATGTTTCGTGTTCAATTCCGTCGACACTCGTCGTTGTCACAAATGTTTGCACTTTTCCTTGAATTGTATTTAACAGATGCGATTGACGATAATCATCTAATTCTGATAATACATCATCCAATAAAAGAATCGGATATTCCTTAACTTCTGAGTAAATCAATTCAATTTCAGCTAATTTTAGGGACAGTGCGGTCGTTCGTTGTTGTCCTTGCGAACCAAAGACTTGAACATTTTTACTATTAACGAAGAATTGTAAATCATCACGATGAGGACCAATTAAAGTCGTACCACGGAAAATCTCACGTTGTTTCACAGATTGAAAATTTTCATAGTATACTTCTTTTATTTTCGACAAATCCATTGATTCTGATACATCTACACTTGGTTTATAGACAATTTCTAATTCTTCTAATCCGCGGCTTATACCGCGATGAATTGGAGCTGCCCATTCTTGTAGTAAATGCAAAAATTCAAACCGTTTTTGCAATATTTTTGCACCATGCTCAATAAGTTGAAGTGTAAATACATCCAACATCGTTTCCTCATTCTTACTATTCCCTTGCATCTTTTTCAGCAAGTGATTTCGTTGCGTGAGCACCTTTTGATATTGACTCAATTCATACAAATAGATTGGAGCTATTTGGCCTAATTCCATATCTAAAAAGCGTCTTCTTACTTGAGGGCTTCCTTTTACAAGATTTAAATCTTCTGGGGCAAACATGACAACATTCATCATACCAATATATTGACTCAATTTTTGTTGTTCAAGTTGATTTAATTTTGCCTTTTTACCTTTTTTCGAAATATTTAATTCCAAAGACAAAGAACTATTTCTCTTTTGTAATTTCCCTTTAATTTGACCGAAGTCTTCATCCCAACGGATAAGCTCGCGATCATTAGAGGTTCTATGAGATTTCGCCATCGCTAAAACATAAATAGCTTCCATCAAATTCGTTTTCCCTTGTGCGTTTTCACCGATAATCACATTCACTTTATCTTCAAAGGAAAGCTCTAACTTTTCATAATTGCGATAGTTTTTTAATTGTATTTCTGAAATAAACAAAGGGCTCCCCCTTTATGCCTGAACTTGGAAACTTCCGCTTCCTGGAATTTCAATAATATCGTTCGCATATAATTTGCGACCTCTTCTATTTTCAAGTTCTTGATTCACGTACACTTCATATTCTTGTAAAAACCATTTTACAGCGCCACCTGTATCAATTACATCGGCTAACTTCAAAAATTGTCCTAGTGTAATATACTCTGTTGAAATTTTAATACGTTTCATAAAATCGCTCACTTTCTGAAAGTGTTCATTCTTTCATTGTACTAAATAAACTAACATTAGGAAAGTAATACCCAAAAATCAAATAAGGGCTACTAGTATCTGAAAACTAGCAACCCTTACTTCTGACTTAGTAAGTACGAACCGGTAAAATTAATTGAATAATGGACTCATCATTTACTGTACGAATTAAGAATGGTCTCATCGCACCAGTAAAGCTAATTTTAATTTCAGTACTATCTAAAGCTTTTAGTGCATCCATCATATATTTTGCACTAAAAGATATTTTTAACTCTTCCCCATCCACTTTTTCACATTGAACTTCTTCTACTACTTTCCCAATTTCTGGTGAATTCGAAGAAATTTCTAGCATTTCCTGTTCTAAAGTTGATAATTTTACAACATTATTACGACCATCCCTTGCTAATAAAGATGCACGATCAATTGCTTGTAAAAATTCTTTTGTATTTACAAAAATATCTGTTTTACTTTCGGCTGGAATTAAACGAGTTGTATCCGGATAATTACCTTCTAACAATCTTGAGAAGAATAATAAATGCTTTGTACGGAATAATACTTGATACTCCGTAATAACGATATCTACCATTTCTTCAGACTCATCTAGAATTTTGCTTAATTCATTTAAGCTTTTACCTGGAATAACAACACTCGCTTGAAATTCATCTGCGATTCCTTCGATTTTTGCTTTTCGAAGAGCTAACCTGTGACTATCTGTAGCAATGCAAGTTAATTCGCTGTTATATACTTTCCAGTTTACACCTGTCAAGATCGGTCTTGTTTCAGAAGTGGAAACTGCAAATACAGTTTGTCTGATCATATGTTTCAGTAAATCTGTTGGAATCTTAAAAACATGGTGTTCTTCAATTTGTGGTAACAATGGATATTCAGCAGAATCTAAACCATTTAAATTAAACTCTGATTTTCCAGAAATTATTTTTGTCATAAAATGATTTTCCACAGAAATTTCGACAGTCTCTTTAGGTAATTTTTTTACAATCTCACTAAAATATTTTGCTTGTAAAATAATACTTCCTGATTGTGCTACTTCTACGATCTCTTTTCCATTGTCTTCAACTGGGATAAAAGATTCAATAGAAATATCAGCATCGCTTCCTGTTAACGTAACTCCTTCTTCCGTAGCCACAACTTTAATTCCTGTAAGGATCGGAATTGTTGTACGAGAAGAAACAGCCTTCATTACATCTTGTACACTTCTTACAAGATAGTCTTTTTGTATTGTAAAACGCATAAAGAAAAACCTCCGGTAAGTATAATATTTTATTTAATTAATAAAGATAAAATATAGTAGTAATAGTAATAGGGCCTGTGGATATGTGGATAACCCCGTTGAACGATGTAAAAACAGTCTATCTACATGTGGATAGACTGTGCGTAAAACAAGGGAAGTTATTCACACTATTCAGCTACTACTTTAAAATATCGTTAATTTCTTCAACTTGTTTTTGTAATTGCGTATCCGTTTTAAGCAGCTTAGAAATTTTTTCATGAGCATGGATAACTGTTGTATGATCACGTCCACCAAATTCTTCACCGATTTTAGGTAAGGAGTAATCTGTAAGTTCGCGTGATAAATACATTGCAATTTGGCGAGGGAAGGCAACTGATTTTGTTCGCTTTTTCGCCTTGAAATCTTCCAGTTTTATTTGATAAACGTCCCCGACAGCCTTTTGAATATCATAAATGGAGATAATTTTTGGTTTAGAATTTGGAATAATATTTTTAAGTGCTTCAGCTGCTAAATCAGCATTAATATCTTTGTTAATTAAAGATGAATAAGCTACTACTCGGATAAGTGCACCTTCTAGTTCACGAATGTTTGAATCAATTTGATTTGCAATATAAAGCATAACCTCATTTGGTATATCGAGTCCTTCAGCCTTTGCTTTTTTACGTAAAATTGCAATTCGTGTTTCTAAATCTGGTGGCGTAATATCCGTAATGAGTCCCCATTCAAAGCGAGAACGAAGACGATCTTCTAAAGTTGGAATTTCTTTTGGTGGCCGATCACTTGAAATTACAATTTGTTTACTTTCTTCGTGTAATGCATTGAATGTATGGAAAAACTCTTCTTGAGTTTGTTCTTTTCCTGCTAGAAATTGAATATCATCTATCAATAAAACATCTACATTACGGTATTTATTACGAAAATCGACCGCTTTATTATCACGAATAGAATTAATGAATTCATTTGTAAATTTTTCTGACGATAAATATACAACCTTTGCGTTTGGGTTATGTTCAATTACATAATGACCAATTGCATGCATTAAATGGGTCTTTCCGAGTCCAACTCCCCCGTAAATAAAGAGTGGATTATATGCTTTAGCTGGCGCTTCGGCTACGGCCAATGAAGCAGCGTGAGCAAAACGGTTACCAGAGCCAATAACAAATGTATCAAACGTATATTTTGGATTTAGCATACTCTGTGGTAAATGATTAGAATCATCTTGTGCTGAATTTGGTTTAGAAGGAGGAAGATCAATCTCCTCTTCAGCTTGACTTTGGGGAATAATAAAGCGAATAGCTAATTTTGCCCCCGTTAAATCATAAAGTGTTTCCGAAATTAGCTCTGAATAATGAGATTCTAACCAATCACGAGCGAATTCATTTGGAGCTGTAATTGTTAACACGTCTTTCTTTAAATTATGTGCGGTTGTTGATTTTAACCATGTTTCATAACTTGGTTTACTGACCTTTTTTTCTAGTTCTTTTAAGGCGCTGTTCCATAAATCAGAGATGTTTTCCAAAGGTGTCCCTCCTTTACTAAGATGGTAAAAGAATAAGGTTGCGCAACAAATGTACAACCTAAATAAATATAAAATGTATATTTATACGAAACGTATTTTAAAACCTAAAAACGTCGTTTGTATATGAGATAGGGTTTTCGACAAAAAAAGCAAATGTGGATAAGTATTTACCCACATGTGATTAAAACTGTCCACATGTTATACACAAATTGTGGATAAGATAAAGGTGTGGAAAACTTATTCAAAGTGAAAACACAACTATAATATCAAAAAAAAGTAGCTATAGCAATGAATTTAAGAAAGTTATCCACAAAATCAATACCTTGTGGAATAAACTTGTCCACAACACGATATACTGTGTAAAAGTACGAAAAGGGTTTGTGGATATAAAAACCAAGAAAAAACATTTATCCACAAGGAAATATAGGGTCTGTGAAAAAGTATGTGAATAGGTTCAAAATGAATATTTGATGAAAATTTCGAGAACCATTGACATTTTCCTAGTTGATTAACTATAATTTATAGGACTGTCTTTAACAGATATTCCTCAGGGAGGTGTCATATAATGAAAAGAACTTACCAACCAAATAAACGTAAGCGCAGCAAAGTACATGGTTTCCGCAGCCGTATGAGCACAGCGAACGGACGTAAAGTGCTAGCAGCTCGTCGTCGTAAAGGAAGAAAAGTATTATCTGCGTAGACCACTGATCGTTCAGTGGTCTTTTTTTCTAATAATAGTGAATTTCCACTGATGAACTACAGGAGTGTCAATTGATATGAAGAAAAAATATCGTATAAAAAAGAATGATGAATTCCAGACGGTTTTTCAAAAAGGAAAATCGAATGCTAACCGTCAGCTTGTTGTCTATCAACTAGATAAGGGAGAGCAGCCAAACTTTCGTATTGGCCTTTCTGTCAGCAAGAAAATAGGAAATGCAGTAGTGCGTAACCGAATTAAACGTATGATTCGCCAGTCGATCACAGAATTAAAAGATGAGATAGATTCTGGAAAAGATTTTGTTATAATAGCAAGGAAGCCTTGTGCAGAGATGACATATGAAGAATTAAAGAAAAGCTTAATTCATGTCTTTAAACGCTCTGGTATGAAAAGAATAAAAAAGTAGCGTAAGGAAATGAATTACACTATATACATACCGAAACAAGGAGGAGCAGGCTTTGAAAAAGAAAATAGGTTTACTAGCCATGGTTATTGCATTAATGGCAATTGCTACTGGCTGTAGTGAAGTGAATCAGCCGATTACACCGAAAAGTACTGGAATTTGGAATGAATATTTCGTATATCCGCTTTCTCAGTTAATTACGTATTTTGCCAACTTATTTGGTAGTAATTACGGTTTAGCAATCGTTGTTACAACTCTTATCATTCGTTTTGCATTATTACCATTAATGATTAAACAAACGAAGAGTACGAAAGCAATGCAGGCGTTACAACCAGAAATGGTTAAGTTAAAAGAGAAATATAGTTCTAAAGATCAAGCAACACAGCAAAAACTACAACAAGAAATGATGCAGTTATATCAAAAAAATGGTGTAAACCCATTAGCAGGATGTTTACCAATATTCATTCAGATGCCTATTTTATTCGCGTTTTACCATGCGATTATGAGAACAGCAGAAATTAGTAAGCATACATTTTTATGGTTCGATTTAGGGCAGGCAGATCCGTACTATATCTTACCGGTTGTTGCGGCAATTACGACATTTATTCAGCAAAAGCTTGCAATGGCAGGAACAGCTGGTCAAAATCCGCAAATGGCAATGATGATTTGGCTTATGCCAATTATGATTTTAGTCTTTGCAATTAACTTCCCAGCTGCATTATCACTTTACTGGGTTGTTGGTAATATCTTTGGTATCGCTCAAATGTACTTGATCAAGGGGCCAGAAATTAAGGCTAGTAAGGCAGAAGGATCAAGCAAGTGAGTGTAATTACTGCTAAAGGACAAACAGTCGAGCTGGCAGTACAAGATGCTTTAAGGCAACTAAATGTTCTAAAAGACCGAGTAGATATAAATATTATCGATGAGGGTAAAAGAGGGTTCCTAGGTTTATTTGGGAATCGACCTGCAGTAGTAGAAGTTGTATTGAAGAAAGATCCGATTCAAGAATGTGAAGAATATTTAAAAAATATTATTCATGATATGGGTGTGGAAGCTGAGATTAGTAAAATTGTAAAAGGACGCGAGATTGAATTTACAATTTCTGGCGAAAACATAGGTGTTTTGATTGGGAAAAGAGGAAACACCTTGAATTCTTTGCAGTATTTAACAAAACTTGTGGCGAATCGTAGTACGAAGCAGTATATTGGCATCACACTAGATGCTGAAAATTATCGTAGTAAAAGAAAAGGTACATTAGAAGCACTTTCTTATCGATTAGCAAAACAAGTAGTAAGTACGAAAAAAAGAGTTGTGTTGGAGCCTATGCCATCTTTTGAACGAAAGATTATCCACCAAGCATTATCTAATCATCAAAATATCATTACAACTTCTGAAGGAAAAGAACCACATCGACATGTTGTAATATCTTCCAAGTGACCGGTTACTCAATTGAGTGCCGGTTTTTTTGAGGGAAAAATAGGTGTGGATAACTAAAAAACACTAAACTTATCCACTGTGAATAAGTTTAGTGTTTTTCACATGAGGACATAATAAAATGAGTTATTATTCTTTTGTAGATAGGTTCGTTATGGTATTCTAATAATTTAGTGAAGAAAATAATCAAGTTGAAATAGAGATAAATAAGCAAGTGAGGTGAAAGGACATGGAATTTGATACAATTGCCGCGATTTCCACAGCGCTTGGAGAGGGTGCAATTGCCATTGTTCGAGTAAGTGGGGATGATGCGGTTGAAAAAGTTAATCGTATTTTTAAAGGGAAGGATTTAACAGAAGTTCCTTCTCACACAATTCATTATGGTCATATTGTCGATTTAGATACAAATCAGGTTATTGAAGAAGTGATGGTATCTATTCTGCGTGCACCAAGGACTTTTACACGTGAAAATATAGTGGAAATTAACTGTCACGGCGGACTTGTTTCGGTAAATAAAGTATTGCAGCTTATTTTAGCGCAAGGAGTAAGATTAGCAGAGCCTGGTGAATTTACAAAACGTGCTTTTTTAAATGGCCGTATTGATTTATCACAAGCAGAAGCTGTTATGGACTTAATCCGTGCAAAAACAGATCGCGCAATGAACGTAGCGATTAATCAAATGGAAGGACGATTATCTAAATTAATCGGCCGTCTGCGTCAGGACATATTAGAAACGTTGGCTCATGTTGAGGTAAACATAGATTACCCGGAATATGATGATGTGGAAGAAATGACACATAATATTTTAATTGAGAAAGCTACACATGTTCGTACGGAAATTGCAAAAATATTAGAAACATCGAAGCAAGGAAAGATTTTACGTGAAGGTATTGCTACTGCAATCATCGGTAGACCTAACGTTGGGAAGTCATCGCTATTAAATAGTCTTGTTCAGGAGAAAAAGGCAATTGTAACTGATATTGCAGGAACAACTCGTGATGTTATTGAAGAGTACGTTAATGTGCGTGGTGTACCACTTAAACTTATAGATACAGCCGGGATTCGTGAAACAGAAGATGTTGTTGAACGAATTGGTGTAGAGCGTTCAAAAGAAATGATGAGCCAAGCTGATTTAGTGTTAGTTGTCGTTAATTATAGCGAGGCTTTAACGCATGAGGATGAAGATCTATTCCGTGCCGTACAAGGAAAAGATTTCATTGTTATTGTAAATAAGACAGATTTATCGCAAGTAATCGATATGGAACGTGTTACAGAATTGGCAGCGGGAAATCGTATTATTACAACATCGTTAATTGAGGAACAAGGAATAGATGAGCTTGAAAAGGCAATAGCTGATTTATTCTTTGAAGGAACAATTGATTCTGCAGATGTGACATATGTTTCTAACGCGAGACATATTGGATTATTAACACAAGCAGGAAAAACAATTGGAGATGCAATTGAGGCAATAGAAAATGGTGTTCCAATTGATATGGTGCAAATTGATTTAACAAGAACGTGGGAAATACTTGGTGAAATTACTGGTGATACCGTCCATGAAAGCCTAATTGACCAGTTGTTCTCTCAATTTTGTTTAGGAAAATAATATAGCGATGTTTTAGAAAGATAGAGATTTTTAGGAGGAATAAACAATGGGATACAATGCCGGTTCATACGATGTCATAGTAATCGGTGCAGGTCATGCAGGATGTGAAGCTGGTCTTGCGGCAGCACGAATGGGCTCCAAAACATTAATGTTAACAATTAATTTAGATATGGTGGCTTTTATGCCATGTAACCCTTCTGTTGGTGGACCAGCAAAAGGGATTGTTGTTCGGGAAATTGATGCATTAGGCGGAGAAATGGGACGCAACATTGATAAAACATATATTCAAATGCGTATGTTAAATACAGGTAAAGGACCAGCTGTACGCGCGCTTCGCGCACAAGCAGATAAGTTCTCTTACCAGCATGAATTAAAGAAAACAATTGAAGAAACACCAAATTTAACGTTGTTCCAAGGAATGGTTGAGCGTTTAATCGTTGAAGATGGCGAATGTAAAGGCGTAGTTACGCAAGCTGGTGCTGAATATACAGCCAAAACAGTTGTAATTACGACTGGAACATTTTTACGCGGTGAGATTATTATGGGGGATTTAAAATATTCGAGCGGTCCGAATAATCAACAACCATCTATTACTTTATCCGAACATTTAGAGGAGCTTGGATTTGATCTTGTTAGATTTAAAACAGGTACACCTCCGCGTGTAAATAGTAATACGATTGATTACAGTAAAACAGAAATTCAGCCAGGTGATGATAAACCACGAGCTTTCTCTTTTGAAACGACAAAATTTATTATGGATCAAATTCCATGTTGGTTGACGTATACAAGTACGGAAACACATCGTTTAATAGATGAAAACCTACATCGCTCAGCTATGTATTCTGGTATGATTAAGGGAACAGGACCTAGATATTGTCCTTCAATTGAAGACAAAGTAGTAAGATTTAATGATAAACCACGTCATCAAATTTTCTTAGAGCCAGAAGGACGTAATACACAAGAAGTGTATGTACAAGGTTTATCCACAAGCTTACCAGAAGATGTACAACGTGATATGCTTAGAACAATACCTGGCCTAGAAAACGTTGAAATGATGCGTACAGGTTATGCAATTGAATATGATGCAATTGTGCCAACACAACTATGGCCAACACTTGAAACGAAAAAAATTAAGAATTTATATACAGCAGGACAAATTAACGGAACTTCTGGTTACGAAGAGGCGGCAGGACAAGGGCTTATGGCTGGGATTAATGCAGCATGTCGTTCTTTAGGTAAAAAAGAAGTTATTTTAGGTCGCGCGGATGCTTATATTGGTGTCTTAATTGATGATCTTGTAACGAAAGGTACAAATGAACCATATCGCTTATTAACATCTCGTGCAGAATATCGCCTATTATTACGCCACGATAATGCTGATCTTCGTTTAACTGAAGTTGGTCGTGAAATTGGATTAATTAAAGAAGAGCGCTATGAGCGATTTACAAATAAAAAATTAAAAATTGAACAGGAAAAGGAACGTTTAAGCAGCATTATTATTAAACCACGTCCTGAAGTTCAAGAATTAATTCGTAGTATTGGCGGAAGTGAATTGAAAGATGGAATACGTGCGAGTGACTTATTACGTCGTCCAGAGATGACATATGAACATATTCATCTTTTAGTACCAAGTGAAGTAGAATTAAGTGATGAAATTACAGAACAAGTTGAAATTCAGATTAAGTACGAAGGATATATCGAAAAATCCTTACAGCAAGTAGAGCGTATGAAGAAAATGGAAAACAAAAAAATCCCTGTGGATATTGATTATGATGCGATTTCTAGCCTTGCCTCAGAAGCGAGACAGAAATTGAAAGATGTTCGTCCACTTTCAATGGGGCAGGCTTCACGTATTTCTGGCGTGAATCCAGCGGATGTTTCTATTTTACTTGTGTATATTGAACAAGGAAAAATTGCGCGAGTATCGAACCAATAAATAGTAAGGAGATATTGTTAGATGAACATAGAACAATTTCAATCTATGCTAGAAGAGAAGGGTATCACCCTCTCTTCTAGACAGTTAGAGCAGTTCGAAATCTACTTTGAAACATTAGTAGAGTGGAATGAAAAAATGAACTTAACGGCTATTACGGAGAAAGAGGAAGTATATTTAAAACACTTTTTTGATTCCATTACAGCTGCTTTTTATTATGATTTTTCAGAACCATTCTCAATTTGTGATGTTGGCGCAGGAGCTGGATTCCCAAGTATTCCTTTGAAAATCTGTTTCCCGCACTTAAAAGTAACAATTGTAGACTCATTGCAAAAACGTATTAACTTCTTAAATCATTTAGCACAAAAGTTGGAATTAGGTGACGTTGCGTTTTGTCACGATCGTGCGGAAACATTTGGGAAAAAAGAAGGTGTACGTGAATCGTACGATATTGTAATGGCACGTGCAGTTGCGCGTCTTTCGGTATTGAGTGAGCTATGTTTACCACTTGTAAAAGTTGGGGGAACATTCATTGCAATGAAAGGTGCCGCAGCAAACGAAGAAATTGAAAATGGCAAGTATGCTTTAGAGGTGCTAGGCGGGAATTTAAAAGAAATGTCTACGTTCCAATTACCGTTTGAAGAAAGTGAACGTAATATTTTATTAATCGAGAAAAAGCGCAAGACACCAAAGAAATATCCACGCAAACCGGGAACACCCAATAAATTACCTATTGAAAAATAAATCTTATTAGACGTAAGATTAAATTATATAAATGAAAACGTAAATGTTTCATAGGAAACATTTTATGGAGAATAGTCAATAGGCCTAAAAGGTGGTGGAATATGTATGAAAAATACGTTTTCTCGTTTATTTGGCTTTGGAGATAAAGAGAGCGAATTCGAATTACAAGACGAAAGCCATGAAGAAATAGATAAAAAGGTATATGAAGAAATACAAGAAATTCCGATAGTAAATATTACCCCTAACCGTTATCAACCACGAACAGTTTTTGATGATGCACGAATTGAAGAGCTAGCACTAACGATTCGTACACATGGGCTGATTCAGCCGATTGTTGTGAGGCAATATGAGGATGACAAGTACGAGATTATCGCTGGAGAAAGGCGTTTCCGTGCGGCAACAAAGTTAGGATGGGAAAAGGTTCCTGCAATTATAAAGAACTTAAATGATACAGAGACAGCTTCTGTAGCTTTAATTGAAAACTTGCAACGTGAGGAACTAACAGCAATCGAGGAAGCTGTGGCATATCAAAAGCTAATTGAGTTACATAATTTAACACAAGAAGCATTGGCACAACGACTTGGAAAAGGACAATCCACAATCGCAAATAAGTTGCGATTGTTAAAGTTGCCTGAAGAAATAAAACGTGCGTTATTAGAAAAAAGTATTACAGAACGTCATGCCCGCGCTCTCATTCCTTTAAAGAATGAGGAATTACAACTGAAGGTTTTACAGGAAATTGTGGAGAAACAACTGAATGTAAAACAAACAGAGGAACGAATTGCGAAATTACTAGAAGAAGCCAAACCGAAGCGTAAGGCAAAGCAAAAAGCAGTAAGTCGAGATACGAGAATTGCCATGAATACAATTAGGCAGTCATTACAAATGGTTGCTGACAGTGGTTTAAATGTTAATTCTGCGGAAGAAGAATTTGATGAGTACTATCAAATTACAATTAAAATTCCGAAGAAAAAATAATAATGGCGTGTTAGAGACCTTATCCTATTGGATAGGTCTCTTTTACTATATTTTCTTGTTAGATGAAGAAGGAGTTTAGAAATAAATTTTGAAGTTTAATAAGGACGTAAAAGAAAAACTTTTATTTCATGTTACAATAAACATAATTGTTACTAGAATAAGATAGAAAGGTTGAAAGTAGGTGACATCATGGGAAAAATCATTGCTATTGCCAATCAAAAAGGTGGCGTTGGAAAAACAACAACATCTGTTAATTTAGGGGCTGGATTGGCACAAGTAGGTAAAAAAGTCCTTCTTGTAGATATTGACGCTCAAGGAAATGCAACGACTGGTGTGGGAATTGAAAAATCCGAATTAGATCAATGTATTTACAATGTTCTTGTGGAAGATGCAGATGTTCAAGGGGTTATACGTAAAACCGCAACTGAAAACTTAGATGTTCTACCCGCTACAATTCAATTGGCAGGAGCTGAAATTGAATTGGTACCGACTATTTCCCGGGAAGTACGTTTACAAAGGGCATTACAGCCAGTTCGTGATGAATATGACTATATTATTATCGATTGTCCCCCGTCCTTAGGGTTATTAACGATTAATGCATTAACCGCAGCAGATTCTGTTATTATTCCTGTTCAATGCGAATATTACGCACTAGAAGGATTAAGTCAGCTATTAAATACAGTTCGACTTGTGCAAAAGCACTTAAATAAAAATCTAGCAATTCAAGGTGTATTGTTAACGATGTTGGATGCCCGTACGAATTTAGGGATTCAGGTTATAGATGAAGTGAAAAAGTACTTTAGGGATAAAGTATACCGTTCGATTATTCCTCGTAATGTTCGTTTAAGTGAAGCACCAAGTCATGGGAAACCAATTATGCAGTATGACGCTAAATCAAGAGGGGCAGAAGTATATATAGATTTAGCAGAGGAAGTGATTGCAGGTGGCTAAAGGATTAGGAAGAGGAATTAATGTGTTTTTTCCTGATTTAGATGTGAAAGAAGAAGAGGCAATTCAGGAGATTGTGATAACTGAATTAAGACCGAATCCATATCAACCACGTAAACACTTTAATAAAGAGGCAATTCAAGAATTATCGGCCTCTATTAAAGAGCACGGCATATTGCAACCGTTAATTGCTAGGAAGAGTATTAAAGGATATGAAATTGTTGCAGGTGAAAGAAGATATCGTGCTGCCAAAGAGGCAGGGCTCGAAAAGGTACCTGCTGTTGTAAGACAATTAAATGAGCAGCAAATGATGGAGTTTGCATTGCTTGAAAACTTACAACGAGAAGATTTAAACCCAATGGAAGAAGCAATGGCATATCAAATGTTAATGAATGAGCTAAATGTAACGCAAGAACAATTAGCAAAACGTCTTGGTAAGAGCAGACCTTACATTGCAAATTATACGCGGTTATTAAGCCTCCCTTCTTTTGTGCAAGATATGATTGCAAATGGTCAACTTTCAATGGCCCATGGGAGAACTTTGCTTACTATAAAAGATGAAGAACAATTGAAATCGTTATTAAAACGAATCGAAAAAGAAGGATTAAACGTTCGTCAATTAGAGAAAATTGTTCAGGAGATTAATCAACGCGTTTCACGTGAAACAAAACAAGTGAAAAAAGAGAGAAACATATTTTTCGTAGAACGCGAAACGTTCTTAAGAGAAAAGTTTGGCACAGATGTGAAAATTAAAGAAACGAAAAAAGAAAAAGGTAAAATCGAAATTGAATTTTTTAATAAAGAAGATTTAAATCGTATTTTAGAATTATTAGCGCAGAAAAACTAAAAAGCAAACCATCTTATTATTTATAGATGGTTTGCTTTTTTTAATACAGATAATTTTTGGTCTGTTTCTTTTATGCTTTGTGCAATTACATCAGCCATTTTCATGACTAAACTTAATCTTGTATTTTGCAGGACGAAAAACTCCATAAAACCATTTAGATTTACGATGCCATGAATATGTAAATCACCAACTGCAGGTAATTTTTTGTTCATCGCAGCTCCAGGTTTACTAGGCCCCATTCCGGTAGTGATGGAACCGATGCTTTGAGACTTTCCTAAACAGGCATCAACCGCAATTATAAATGAAGTAGGATTATCTTTCTGTATATTCTGAATTCTTTCTTCTAAATTTAGCGCATGCACTGGCTCATCTAGTGTGCCGAACACTTGGAAGTTTTTAATCCCTACTTGTTCTAGTTTCGTACCGACTAACGGACCGAGTGCATCGCCTGTAGAACGATCTGTTCCGATACAAACGAGAATAATCGGTATATTCGTTTTAATAGGGATATGGGAAAGTAAGAAGTTACTAATTGTCTCGGAGGCTTCTACGTCTTGGTGCATAACATTTTGAGTTTCTTTTTCGAAAAAGGGTAAGCGAAAACTTCCAATATTCATGAAGCATCCATCCTTTTAATAAATTTTCAAAATATGTTATATGATGAGTAAAATGGAAAACTATAAGTGCGTACTTCTTGTAAAACTTGAGTGAAAACGGAAATAATAGTACTAGTATATATATATTCGTTCCATTTTATACCTGCATGGAAGTTAACAAATGCAATTAAAGTCATAAAAATTTTTCAGAAATCAGGGTGACTTCTGATACAATGAGAAGGATGATTAAAAAGAAATTTTAGCTGGAGAGGTAGAGGTACATGGATTTAGCGTTGAAATGGTTTGAGTCCATTGATTGGACGAATATAGGTGTGAAATCACTAAAAATAGTCGTTATTTTAATACTTGGTGCAATTATTGTGCGAGTTGCGCGTGCAATTGTACGAAATGCGTTTCGTATGGGAAGCCGTTCGCCAATTCAAATTTCAGAACGTCGTACAGTTACAGTAGCGAAGTTACTTGAAAATATTGTGGCATACGTTGTTATGTTCATTATGTTAATTGCGATTTTGGGTGTGTTTAATATTAATGCATCTGGTTTATTAGCGGGTGCCGGGGTAATTGGTTTAGCAGTCGGATTTGGTGCTCAAAGTTTAGTAAAAGATGTTATTACGGGGTTATTTATTTTGCTAGAAGATCAATTTTCAGTAGGTGACTATGTAAAAATTGGTCAGTTTGAAGGTGTCGTTCTAGAAATTGGACTTCGTACAACAAAAGTAAAGAGTTGGACAGGCGAAATTCATACTTTACCAAATGGAAGTATTATTCAAGTTACGAACTATTCAGTTAGTAATAGTGTAGCATTTGTTGATGTATCCATTTCGTATGAGGCTGACATAGCGAAAGCGGAGCAAGTCATTGAAGAGTTATTAGAAGAATTACCTGCACAGTATACACAAATGGTAGCAAAGCCTCAGTTATTAGGTGTGCAAACATTGGCTGCATCAGAAGTTATATTACGTGTTATTGCGGAAGTAGAGCCGATGCAACATGCGGTTGTTGCGAGAGCCCTTCGTAAAGAAATTAAAAATCGTCTAGATTTACATGGGATTGAAATTCCATATCCACGTATGGTTTTATATAATCGTGAAGAATTGGTGAGTGGAAAAGCAATTTAGTATGGAGAGGGGTTTGGAGAATGGAGCAAAAGCAGTATAACTTGTACGATGTTGTGGAAATGAAGAAAGCCCACCCATGTGGTGAGAATCGCTGGAAGATTATTCGTATGGGAATGGATATCCGCATTAAGTGCGAGGGATGTGACCATTCAGTAATGATTCCTCGAAGAGAATTTGATCGTAAGGTGAAAAAAATACTTGTGAAGCACGAAGAATAGAGAGAAAGTAACAGTTGCAATGGGTAGCTGTTACTTTTTTTCGTTTGGAGGAAACTTGTCATTTTTTTCGTTACTATCTATAATGATGAAAGATTGAGACATAGGAGTGAAAAATATGGGATTAACGGCTGGGATTGTTGGATTACCTAACGTAGGGAAGTCAACTTTATTTAATGCAATTACACAAGCAGGAGCAGAATCTGCAAACTATCCATTCTGTACAATTGATCCAAACGTAGGGATTGTAGAAGTACCAGATGAGCGTTTAAATAAATTAACGGAATTAGTAGAACCGAAAAAAACTGTTCCGACTGTATTTGAGTTTACTGATATTGCAGGTATCGTAAAAGGTGCTAGTAAAGGTGAAGGTTTAGGAAATAAATTCTTATCTCACATTCGCCAAGTAGATGCAATTTGCCAAGTTGTTCGTTGTTTTGAAGACGAAAATATTACACACGTTTCAGGGAAAGTAGATCCAATCGATGATATTGAAACAATCAACTTAGAGCTAATCTTAGCGGATTTAGAATCTGTTGATAAACGTATCGAGCGCGTTGCGAAGTTAGCGAGACAAAAAGATAAAGAAGCAGTATATGAGCATGAAATTTTAGTTCGTTTAAAAGAAGCTTTTGAAGAGGGAAAACCAGCTCGTACTGTTGAATTTACAGAAGAACAAATGAAGATTGTTAAAGGCCTTCATTTACTTACAACGAAAGAAATGTTATACGTAGCAAACGTAAGTGAAGATGATATTATGGATCCTTCTGAAAATAAATATGTACAAATGGTAAAAGAATTTGCTGCAAATGAAAATTCTCAAGTAATCGTTGTATGTGCAAAAATCGAAGAAGAAATCGCTGAGCTAGACGAGGAAGAGAAAAAAGTATTCCTTGAAGAACTAGGCATTGAAGAATCTGGTTTAGATCAATTAATTCGTGCTGCATATGATTTATTAGGACTTGCTACTTACTTCACAGCTGGTGTGCAAGAAGTACGTGCATGGACGTTTAAACAAGGTATGAAAGCACCACAATGTGCTGGCGTAATTCATACAGACTTTGAGCGTGGATTTATTCGTGCGGAAACAGTTTCTTACGAAGACTTAATGACAAACGGTTCTATGACAGCTGCAAAAGAAGCTGGTAAAGTTCGTTTAGAAGGAAAAGAGTATATCGTAAAAGACGGAGACGTTATGCACTTCCGCTTCAACGTTTAATTTAATATTTCCTAGGAAAAATAAAGATATGAGCTTGGCAAATATATTATGTGTTTGCCAAGTTTTTTATGCATGGGTGAGTTGATTCATCTAACTTACTATGATATAATCTAAACTCGTGAGTAATTACTATAAATTAATTGCTCCTTGCCCATTATGGGCCGTTTAGACCAAAAGGAGGTGAAAGTGTAATGAGAAAGTACGAAATTATGTACATCATTCGTCCTGGCGTTGAAGAAGAAGCTCAAAAAGCTTTAGTTGAACGTTTCGCAGGTGTTTTAACAAACAATGGTGCAGAAATCATTAACACGAAAGAGTGGGGTAAGCGTCGTTTAGCTTACGAAATCAACGACTTACGTGAAGGTTTCTACATGATCTTAAACGTGAACTCTAACGCAGAAGCGATTAACGAATTCGACCGTTTAGCTAAGATCAACGAAGACATCCTTCGTCATATCGTTGTTAAAGAAGAAGAAAAATAATTGATATATAAGGGAGAGTGGTTCGATTGATGAATCGTGTTATCCTCGTTGGTCGTTTAACTAAGGACCCTGACTTACGTTACACGCCCAATGGTGTTGCAGTAGCTACTTTTACGTTAGCTGTGAATCGCGCATTTGCGAATCAACAAGGTGAGCGTGAAGCTGACTTTATTAATTGTGTAATATGGCGTAAACAAGCAGAAAACGTAGCAAATTATTTGAAAAAAGGTAGCTTAGCAGGCGTAGATGGACGTCTTCAAACTCGTAATTACGATGGACAAGATGGTAAACGTGTATATGTAACAGAAGTTCTTGCGGAAAGCGTACAATTTTTAGAGCCGCGTAATGGCGGTGGGGAGCAACGTGGTTCATTTAATCAGCAACCATCAGGAGCTGGTTTCGGTAACCAAAGCTCTAACCCATTTGGTCAATCTAGTAATTCAGGTAACCAAGGTAACCAAGGTAACCAAGGTAACCAAGGTAACCAAGGTAACCAAGGTAACCAAGGTAACCAAGGTAACTCTGGATTTACGAAGAATGACGATCCATTTTCAAATGTAGGTCAACCGATCGACATTTCCGACGACGATTTACCGTTCTAATACAGTAAATTAGTTAGTTTTAACAAAGAATGGAGGGAATAGACATGGCAGGACGCAAAGGTGGACGTGCGAAACGTCGTAAGGTGTGTTTCTTCACATCTAACGGCATCACTCGCATTGACTATAAAGATGTTGATTTATTAAAACGTTTCGTTTCTGAGCGTGGTAAAATTTTACCTCGTCGTGTAACAGGAACAAGCGCAAAATACCAACGCAAACTTACAGTTGCAATTAAACGTGCTCGTCAAATGGCACTTTTACCATATGTTGGTGAATAATAGCGTATGAAATGCACAGTAGAGTCGGACTCTACTGTGCATTTTGCTATGCTTTTCTTTTTTGAAAGAGAGGTTAGATAATGAAGAATACGAAATTTATTACTGAGGGTGCAGCGTTGCTAGCGATATATGCAATGTTATTGCTTATATCTATGTATGTTCCAATTTTAGGTAGAGTTGTAACGTTTGCGTTGCCATTGCCGTTTATATTGCTAATGATAAGATATAGATTATCTAACGCCTTTGTAATTTTTACGGCGGCATTTTTAATTGCTGTTATTTTAGGTCAACCGATAGGTCTAATAAAGACGGTCGTGTTTGGGGTTATGGGTATTGTTTTAGGATACATGTATAAACAGCAAAGAAAGCCGTTGGAAATTTTGATAACAGGTTCACTTGCATACTTAGTTGGTATTATGCTCATTTATGTTGCGAGTATAAAGTTTTTTAACATAGATTTCATAAAGCAAATGCAAAATATGTTTAATGAAAGTGTAGTGCAAAGTGAAAAGATAGCAAGTGCTGCCGGTATGCCGGTTAGTAAAGAACAAAAAGAGTTACTTGCACAAATGAATGATATATTACAAACGATATTCCCGAGTATATTTGTAATGGCTTCTGTATGTCTTTCTTGGATTACAGTTATGATATCAGGTAGTGTTTTGAGAAAACTAAAGCATGACGTTAAACCTTGGCCTAAATTTAAAGATATACAATTACCAAAGAGTATTGTTTGGTATTACGTTATATTTATTTTGCTATCAACGTTTATAAAAGTAGAACCGACATCATATTTACATATGGTATTTTCTAACCTATATGTCATATTTGCTTTACTACTAGTACTACAAGGTCTGACATTTATCGCTTTTCTAGCGCATAGTAAAGGTTTTACGAAAGGGATTCCTATTATTAGTTTTATTGTCTGCATGTTTATACCGATGTTGTTTCCTCTTGTGACAATCTTAGGTATAATTGATTTAGGGATTTCATTGCGTTCTAAAATAGGAGGATAAAGTAATATTCCTTATACTATTTTAATCTGTTTAACTAACTGGAAGGTGAGTTAGTTTTACTTTATAGGAGTTGTATACATGCCTGAATTTTATAAGAAACAGTGGTTTTTATATCCTGTTTATGTATTGGCATTTTTCGTGTTTGTGCTCATTGCCATCCTCTGTTATTTTCATTTAATTATGGGGATATCCACCTTTTTTATTTTTTGCATTGTACTTTTTGTTGTTATACGCTTTGAACTGACCTTTCAAAGGAATTTCGAAAAGTATACGACAGATATGATTACAAGAGTAAAGAAAGTGAGTAATGAAGCATTTAACCAAATGCCGATTGGTATTTTGTTATACAATAAGGATTATGGGATTGATTGGGCGAATCCTTATTTATCTTCATGTCTAGGACAGCATGCGTTAGCTGGATGGCACCTTTATGATGTATCAGAAACGTTGCTTCTTTTTATTAAGGGAGAAACTTCCGACGATATAGTCTCTTTAAATAACCGAAAGTTTCGCGTTTTTGTAAGGAAAGAAGAAAAGTTAATTTACTTCTTTGATGTAACGGAACAAACAGAGATTGAAAAGATGTACGAAGATCAACGGACTGTTTTGGCTGTCATTTATTTAGATAATTATGATGAAGTTACACAGGGGTTAGATGATCAATTACGTACGAATATCACAAGTCTTGTAACATCACGACTAAATGAATGGGCCGTTAAGTATGGAGCATATTTAAAACGTGCATCTTCAGAAAGATTCTTCGTTGTACTAAATGAGAGTATTTTAGCACAGATGGAGAAAGGGAAATTTAGCATTTTAGATCAGGTGCGTGAAGAAACATCCAAAAGGAATATACCACTCACCTTAAGTGTAGGTGTTGGATCAGGTGATTTACCTTTATCAGAGCTTGGGGCAATGGCTCAGTCCGGTTTAGACCTTGCGCTTGGCCGTGGTGGAGATCAAGTAGCTATTAAACAAGCGACAGGTAAAGTTAAGTTTTATGGTGGTAAGACGAATCCAGTTGAAAAACGTACTCGTGTACGTGCCAGAGTTATTTCGCATGCATTAAAGGATTTAGTATTAGAAAGTAGTAATGTCATTATAATGGGGCATAGGGCTCCTGATATGGACGCAATTGGTGCTGCGATTGGTATTTTAAAGGTAGCGCAATTAAATGAGCGCAAAGGATATATTGTGTTAGATGAAAATGATTCTGATAAGGGAATTAAGCGTTTAATGGATAAAGTGAAACAAAACGAAGAGTTATGGTCTCACTTTATTACCCCAGGACAAGCGATGGAATTTGCAAATGATGATTCATTACTTGTTGTTGTTGATACGCATAAACCTTCAATGGTGATGGAAGAAAAGCTGTTACATAAAATTGAAAATGTAGTTGTTATTGACCATCATCGCCGGGGAGAAGATTTTATTGAAGATCCATTGCTTGTTTACATGGAGCCATACGCTTCTTCTACGGCAGAACTTGTTACAGAATTACTTGAGTACCAACCGAAAAATTTAAAAATGACAATGTTAGAAGCAACGGCATTGTTAGCAGGTATTATTGTTGATACGAAAAGCTTTACATTCCGGACGGGTGCTCGTACGTTTGATGCCGCTTCTTATTTACGCTCACATGGTGCAGATACTGTACTTGTACAAGAGCTTTTAAAAGAAGATATGGATCAGTATTTACGGGTTGCAAAAGCTATTAAAAATGCGTACATTTATACAAATGGAATTGCGATTGCAAAAGTTGATAGTGATGATTACTACGATCAAGTGCTTATTGCGCAATCAGCGGACACATTATTAACAATGACAGGAATTATTGCATCATTTGTTATTGCAAAACGTGGCGAGAATTTCATTGGAATTAGCGGCAGGTCTTTAGGTGAAGTGAACGTGCAGCTAATTATGGAAAATTTAGGCGGTGGTGGGCATTTAACGAATGCAGCCACACAAATGAAAAATGTTACAGTAGATGAAGCTGAGGAGAAGCTTCGATTTGTTATTGATGACTATTTACAGGGAGGCACACAATCATGAAAGTAATTTTTCTAAAAGACGTAAAAGGTAAAGGGAAAAAAGGAGAAATAAAAAACGTACCAGATGGCTATGCAAATAACTTCTTACTAAAACAAGGATTAGCTGCTGAAGCGACAAATAGTAGTATGAAAACTTTAGAAGCTCAAAAGCGAAAAGAAGAAAAAGATGCAGCAGCAGAGGTTGAAAATGCAAAAGAGTTGAAAGAAACGTTAGAGAAACTAACTGTAGAAGTAAAGGCGAAATCTGGAGAAGGTGGCCGTCTATTCGGTTCAATCACAAGTAAACAAATCGTAGATGCAATGCAAAAATCACATAAAATTAAACTTGATAAACGTAAATTTGAAATGGATGATGCAATTCGTGCATTAGGCTATACAAACGTTACTGTGAAGTTGCATCCGCAAGTAACAGCAACAGTAAAAGTTCATGTTAGTGAACAATAAAAATAAGTTAAGCAAGGAGGATTGCGTATGAGTGATGTAATGGCTGATCGTACCCCTCCGCATAATATAGAGGCTGAGCAGGCGGTTTTAGGGGCCATATTAATTGATCAAGATGCGTTAACGTCAGCATCGGAATTATTGGTACCTGACTCATTTTATCGAACGAAACATCAAAAGATTTTTGAAGTCATGCTTGGGTTATCTGATAAAGGAGAGCCGATTGACTTAGTAATAATGACGTCAGCAATGGCTGATCAAGGATTATTAGAAGAAGTTGGTGGGGTTTCTTACTTAGCAGAATTAGCAGAAGTTGTTCCAACCGCTGCTAACGTAGAATATTATGCACGAATCATCGCTGAAAAGGCGCTATTACGTCGTTTGATTCGAACAGCGACTCATATCGTGTCTGATGGGTATGAGAGAGAAGATGACGTGGATGGTCTTTTAAATGAGGCTGAGAAAAAAATATTAGAAGTATCTCACCAAACAAATGCAAAAGCATTCCAAAACATTAAAGATGTTCTTGTAGATGCTTACGATAAAATTGAACTTTTGCATAATCAAAAAGGTGAAGTTACTGGGATACCAACTGGATTTACAGAATTAGATAAGATGACCGCAGGTTTCCAGCGAAATGATTTAATCATCGTAGCGGCACGTCCATCAGTAGGGAAAACCGCATTTTCATTAAATATCGCACAAAACGTAGCGACGAAAACTGATGAAAATGTAGCGATTTTTAGTCTAGAGATGGGCTCTGATCAGCTTGTTATGCGTATGCTTTGTGCAGAAGGAAATATTGATGCGCAAAGACTGCGTACCGGTTCATTAACTTCTGATGATTGGGCAAAATTAACAATGGCGATGGGGAGCCTTTCTAATGCTGGTATCTATATTGATGATACACCGGGGATTAAAGTAAATGAGATTCGAGCGAAATGCCGTAGATTAAAGCAAGAACAAGGTCTAGGGATGGTTTTAATTGACTATTTACAGCTTATTCAAGGAAGCGGGAAATCAGGAGAAAACCGTCAGCAGGAAGTATCTGAGATTTCTCGTACATTAAAAGGGATTGCGCGTGAATTACAAGTGCCTGTTATTGCCTTGTCACAGTTATCTCGTGGTGTAGAATCTCGTCAAGATAAACGTCCGATGATGTCTGACATTCGTGAATCGGGAAGTATCGAGCAGGATGCTGATATTGTAGCCTTCTTATATCGTGAAGATTACTATGACCGAGAAACGGAAAATAAAAATACGATTGAAATTATTATTGCAAAGCAGCGTAACGGTCCCGTAGGCTCGGTAGAGCTCGCATTCGTTAAAGAGTTCAATAAGTTCGTTAACTTAGAACGTCGCTTCGAGGATGGACATGCGCCGCCTGCATAAAGATAGTATAAAAAAGAAATGCATTTCTTATAATAAGATGTGTTTCTTTTTTTTTATAGGAAAGATAAGGCTTTCATAGTGTGAAAATATAATTCTTACGAACGAAAATGTTTTTTAATAAAAAAATGTTCGCTTTTTGGTTGACTTCTTTTTCGGTTTTGGTACAATTATATTGTTTGAATAGATCGTTTGAAAATCGCGGAGGTGCTTTAATAATGTCTTCAGTAGTAGTTGTAGGAACACAATGGGGCGACGAAGGAAAAGGTAAAATCACTGATTTTCTTTCTGAGCATGCGGAAGTAGTTGCAAGATATCAAGGTGGAAATAACGCGGGACATACAATTGTTTTCGGCGGAGTTAAATATAAATTACACTTAATTCCATCTGGTATTTTCTATAAAGAGAAAATTTGTGTAATCGGAAATGGCTTAGTAGTAGATCCGAAAGCATTACTTGAAGAGTTAAAATACTTACACGATCGTGGTGTAAGTACTGACAATTTACGTGTAAGTAACCGTGCGCACGTTATTTTACCTTATCACTTAAAACAAGATGAATTAGAAGAAGCTAGTAAAGGTGATAACAAAATCGGTACAACGAAAAAAGGTATCGGTCCTGCATATATGGATAAAGCTGCTCGTATTGGTATTCGTATGGCTGATCTTTTAGACCGTGAAGCATTTAAAGAAAAGCTTGAGCGCAATTTAGTAGAAAAAAATCGTTTATTTGAAAAAATGTACGATACAGAAGGTTTCAGTGTAGAAGAAATCTTCGAAGAGTACTTCGAGTACGGACAACAAATCGCGCAATATGTATGTGATACGTCTGTTGTATTAAATGATGCACTAGATAACAATCACCGTGTATTATTTGAAGGTGCACAAGGTGTTATGCTTGATATCGACCACGGTACGTACCCGTTCGTTACATCTTCTAACCCGATTGCTGGTGGTGTAACAGTTGGAACTGGAGTTGGTCCTGCGAAAGTTACTCGCGTTGTAGGTGTGTGTAAAGCATATACAAGTCGCGTAGGTGATGGTCCTTTCCCTACTGAGCTTCATGATGAAATTGGTCATCAAATTCGTGAAGTTGGTCGTGAGTATGGAACGACAACTGGTCGTCCACGCCGCGTAGGTTGGTTCGATAGCGTTGTTGTAAGACATGCACGTCGTGTTAGTGGTTTAACAGATTTATCATTAAATTCTATCGACGTTCTAACAGGTATTCCGACTCTTAAAATTTGCGTTGCTTACAAATACAATGGCGAAGTGATCGATGAAGTTCCAGCAAACTTAAACATTTTAGCGAAATGTGAGCCTGTATACGAAGAGCTTCCAGGTTGGACAGAAGATATTACTGGTGTAAAATCATTAGACGAGCTTCCTGAAAATGCACGAAAATATGTAGAACGTGTTTCTGAGTTAACAGGAATTCAATTATCTATGTTCTCAGTTGGACCAGATCGTAACCAAACAAATATTGTTCGTAACGTATACGAAGCTTAATTGATATTTTTGAGAAAAAACTCATGTCCGCATGAGTTTTTTCTTATCTTTTATAAAAAAATAAAAAAAGGTATTGCAAAAAACAAAGAAAACATGTTATGATACATCTTGTCGTCACGAAAATATGACGTTGGTGAGTATGAGCCATTAGCTCAGTTGGTAGAGCATCTGACTTTTAATCAGAGGGTCGAAGGTTCGAATCCTTCATGGCTCACCATTTTATTTTTCGTGGCCCGTTGGTCAAGTGGTTAAGACACCGCCCTTTCACGGCGGTAACACGGGTTCGAATCCCGTACGGGTCATGTTTTTTTTATGTTCATTTTTGGTCCCGTGGTGTAGTGGTTAACATGCCTGCCTGTCACGCAGGAGATCGCCGGTTCGACCCCGGTCGGGACCGCCACTTTTGTTTATACCACCATTAGTGGTTTTATATATAGTTTTGGCTCGGTAGCTCAGTCGGTAGAGCAGAGGACTGAAAATCCTCGTGTCGGCGGTTCGATTCCGTCCCGAGCCACTCTCAGGATATTAAGTGGGCCCACTTAATATCCTTTTTATTTTGTCCAGTTTTACAAATGTGGGTAGTTATTTTACAATAGAATGAGGAGCCTCTAGCAGTTGAAGCTAGAGGTTTTTCTATAGATCGTATAGGATTCTGTGTAAAAGTGGATCATACATGAGTCTGTGAGAATAGAGGAGAAAGTACTTAAGCAAAAGATGCGGTCATATAGGGACATACTATGTAGACATCAATGTGTTTAGGGATATTGACCATATTTTTACCCGCTATTTGCCGGGTAGTAAGACCCCACCCAAAAATTCAGCGAAGGTAAAGAAGTTAGGTGTGGGATCAACGGCCCGTAAATGCCCGATTGGTTCAACTAATAATCGATGTGGGATGAAGAAAACCCCCACCGATTAAAGTTTCACTTTATAAGGAGGAAATAGACGATGATGGGAAAGAAAATTTTAGTAGTTGATGATGAAAAGCCGATTGCGGATATTTTGAAGTTCAACCTAGAAAAAGAAGGTTTTGAAATTGTAATGGCGCATGATGGTGATGAAGCGATTGAAAAAGCGAATGAAGAGCAGCCAGATATGGTTTTATTAGATATTATGCTACCAGGTAAGGATGGCTTAGAGGTTTGCCGTGAAATACGTAAAAGCTCAGAAATGCCGATTATTATGCTTACAGCAAAGGACTCTGAAATTGATAAAGTATTAGGGCTTGAGCTTGGAGCAGATGATTATGTAACGAAGCCATTTAGTACGAGGGAATTACTTGCTCGTGTGAAGGCGAATTTACGTCGCCATCAACAAGGTGGTGCTGCAGAAAAAGAAGAAAATACGGAAATGGTTATTGGACCAATCGTTATCAATTCAAATGCGTATAGTGTAACGAAACGTGAGGAAAATATTGAACTTACACATCGTGAATTTGAGCTACTACATTATTTAGCCAAACATTTAGGACAAGTTATGACTCGTGAACATTTATTGCAAACAGTTTGGGGTTATGACTATTTTGGAGATGTACGTACAGTGGATGTAACAGTGCGTCGTTTACGTGAAAAAATTGAAGATAATCCAAGTCATCCTACTTTAATTGTAACTAGACGTGGAGTAGGGTATTACTTGCGTGACCCAGAGCAGGAATAGTATATGAAGAAAGTTGGTTTTTTTCAATCTATTCATTTAAAATTTGTACTCATATATATGCTATTAATATTGATAGCTATGCAGGTTATTGGGGTATATTTTGTAAGAGAGTTAGAAAAGAGTCTTGTACAAGGCTTTAGAGATTCTTTAACGCAGCAAACGAACCTATTATCATATAACCTGAAACAAGAGTTTAAAAAAAGTTATACAAAAGCAGAAACAGAATCAACAGATGAAACGATTAAAACTTCAATTCGAAAATTTGCCTCTGATCGAAAGAAAGATATCCAAGAGGTAAGTGTATTTGATTCGCATAGAAAGTTACTCGCTATTTCAGATGAGTCAAAGCAAAACAAGGTAAATAGAACATCAACTGATATAGCTGTTCAGCGGGTATTGGTACAAAAAAAGCCAGAAGTGAAAATTGAGAAAGATGGTCGTACAGGCCATCGTGTACAAGTTATGCTTACTCCTATTCTAGATGATAACGGCAAGGATGCACTTGGTGTTATTTACATTGTTGCATCTATGGAAGATGTTTATAAACAGATGAAGGATATTAATCAAATTTTTGCGACTGGAACCGTTATTGCATTACTCGTAACAGCTGTACTTGGAATTTTGTTAGCTCAAACGATTACGAGACCAATCTCAGATATGCGAAGACAAGCGATTGAAATGGCAAAAGGAAACTATTCAAGAAAAGTAAAAGTGCATAGCCATGATGAAATTGGACAATTAGCATTATCTTTCAATAATTTATCAAAAAAATTACAACAAGCTCGTTCTTCAACGGAAAGTGAAAGACGTAAATTATCATCTGTTTTATCACATATGACAGATGGAGTAATTGCTACTGACCGAAAAGGGGACATTATTTTATTAAATGATCCTGCGGAAAAGATGCTAAATGTTTCTCGTGAAACGGCGCTCGATCAATCTGTTTTAGAAGTATTAGGGATACAAGAAGAATTTACGCTCGATCATTTATACGAAGAGCCTGATTCTGTTTTATTAGATTTTAGTACGAGAAATGAGCCATATATTTTACGTGCTAGTTTCTCTGTTATTCAAAAAGAGACAGGGAAAGCAAATGGTTTAATTGCCGTATTATATGATGTAACTGAGCAGGAGCGTATAGAAAGGGAACGCCGTGAGTTTGTGGCAAACGTTTCCCATGAATTAAGAACGCCATTAACAACGATGCGCAGTTACTTAGAGGCACTTACGGACGGCGCGTGGCAAGATCCGAATATTGCACCGCAATTTTTAACAGTTACACAAGAAGAAACAGAAAGAATGATTAGACTTGTAAATGCGTTATTGCAACTTTCTAAACTTGATAGTACAGAACATCGTTTAATGAAAGAATGGGTCGACTTTACTGACTTCTTTAATAACATTATTGATCGTTTTGAAATGTCTAAAGAGCAAAACGTAAGTTTCAAACGATCTTTCTCTAAGAAATCCCGATTTATTGATATGGATACGGATAAAATTACGCAAGTTTTGTATAACATTATTTCGAATGCATTAAAGTATTCACCAGAAGGTGGAACAGTAACATATCGCTTACGTGATCGCGGGGAATTATTAGAGATTAGTGTAAGTGACCAAGGAATGGGTATTCCAAAAGAAAACGTCGATAAAATCTTTGAACGTTTTTATCGCGTAGATAAAGCACGTTCAAGACAAATGGGTGGTACAGGACTTGGATTAGCAATTGCGAAAGAAATGATTGAGGCACATGGTGGCTCGATTTGGGCGAAGAGTGAGGAAGGAAAAGGGACAACTATTTACTTCACATTGCCAATGGCAGCGGATGAAGAGGACGATTGGGAATGAGTATGGAAAATGTTAAAACGATAGTTTTAATTAATTTAGTTGTAATTAGCCTATTTCTTACTTTTAACTTATGGACGTATGTGCCAGATTCCACGTCTATGCAAAACGCAAAATTTGTGCAGGGGAATGAAGGAATTACTCAAACTAAAATCGCTGATGTTGTCCGCCCTACTTCTATCATCGTGCATAAAGATAAAAATCATTACGGGAGCAAAAGAGAGGGCGATATAGAATCAATCTATAAACCTTTGGAAGCAGGGGAATTACATGATTTCAAAGAGATATCGATTGCTAAGGCTGATTTCCTTTCTTATGTGCATGGTGAAGGGAAAATGGAACTTGTTTTTCCTACCAACATCCCATTTGATGCAGTTAAATCTATGTTTAATATGAAAGAAAAAAGTATAGATAAGCCTAAACATTTTAATCGAATTATTCTTGACCCTTCTAGAAGTAGGGATCAAGAAATTAAAATTAATTTTGTTTCTGATGGCGATAACTCTAGAATATATGAAGCAAAATTAAGTGGTGTGTATTTAAAAGATATTGTAAATGCACAAAATCAATTTATAGTATCGGCAAAACCTTATTTTGACTATCAAATTAATGATATGAAAAAGCTATTTTTACCAGATGGAACGACAGAATTGAGTAATATAACATATATTTCATCTAATTTAGCGGTCGACACATTTAAGAATGCTCTTTTTAGTGACCCACGTTATTTAAGCCCTATTACCGAGAAATCGAAAGAAACATTTACAGATGGTATTAGGTCCATGGAGATTGAAAATGATCGTCATATGCTAAAGTATAAAAATTCTTCTGTTTCAAGTGAGAAAACGACAGATAATTTAATGCTTTTACAAAAAAGCTTTGATTTTGTAAATGGTCACAGTGGGAGTTTGGATTCATATCGTTTGGACTATATGAATAAAGGACAGACGGTATTCCGTTTACATGAAGATGGATATTCCGTATTCAATACAGATGGATTAGCTGAATTGAGACAAATATGGGGATCAGAAGAAGTAATGGAATATGAAAGACCGTTGTTGTCTTTAAATACGAAAGGTATAGAACAGAAGGTTACTCTTCCATCAGGTCACGTTGTAATAGCATCCTTAGAAAATAATGCCGCGGTAGATAAACGATTCATTAAAGACATTGGTATTGGATACAAATTATCACTAGATGGGCAAGTAGCTCGACTACAGCCAATTTGGTATGTAAAGTTTGTTGAAGATGAAGCGGGTAAACAAAAAATATATGAGTGGAGTGAGGGAGGACTAAATGGATTGGGATCGGATTAAAACCATATTTATTGTGACCTTTTTTGTTTTGGACCTCTTTCTCATTTTTCAATTCATTCAAAAGCAAGATAGTAATCAATTGGAGCTTATTGCAGAAACAAAGATAGATCAAGAATTAAAAGCAAACAAAATTACTATGGGTAATTTCCCTAAAGAACCGAAAAAAGAGTCATTTATTAGGGCGGAAAACAAGGCATTTAAAGAAGAAGATGTACAGTCTTTAAAGAGTCAAACGGCGCATATACAAAATATGTACAAAATAGAAAGTAAGCTAAAAGAGCCCTTTTTAAATACAAAATCATTATCCAAAGATAAGTATAGTGATTTTTTGAAGAACTATGTATTGGATGGACAAAAGTATGAGTTTGGGGCGATGAAAGACTCTAAAATTTACTTCTTCCAAAAATATAAAGATAAGCCTATTTTCTATAACGATCAGGCAATGATTGTTGTGGAATTAAATGAAAAAAATGAACTTGTGTCGTACACGCAGACGATGCTAACTGATTTAAAAGAAATGGGCGAAAGTGAAAAAACGAAACAGCAAGAAATTATTACTGCTCAAACAGCTTTAGAAAATCTGTATTTAAAAAATAAAGTTCATGGGAATACACATGTAAAAGAAGCACAAATTGGTTATGCCACCCTTACCGCATCTACTTCTAATAACCAAGTATTCGCTCCAACATGGAATTTAAAAACGGAGCAGAAGCAGGACTTCTTTGTAAATGCAATTGAAGGACAAGTTATGGAATTAGGGGAAAGGGAAAATCAAGTGGTTGATGAACATACTGGAGTGAGAAAGAATGGGGTTGCATTTTAGCGTACTTGCAAGTGGAAGTACAGGGAATATGCTATATGTAGGAACAGATGAAAAAAAATTACTCGTCGATGCAGGTTTAAGTGGTAAAGCAACAGAGGCTTTATTTAAACAGGCAGAACTAAATATAAATGATGTATCAGGTATTCTTGTAACACATGAACATAGTGACCATATTAAAGGGTTAGGTGTATTGGCACGTAAATATGATTTACCTGTTTATGCAAATGAGAAAACATGGAATGCAATGGAACATTTAATAGGAAATATCCCAACTGAGCAAAAGTTTATTTTCTCAGTTGGGGATGTGAAAACATTCGGTGATATTGAGGTCGAGTCATTTGGGGTTTCTCATGATGCGGCAGAGCCGATGTTCTATGCTTTTCATAACAATAATAGAAAGTTAGCCCTTATTACAGATACGGGATACGTGAGTGATCGTATGAAAGGTGTTATTAAGGGTGCTAATGCTTTCGTGTTTGAAAGTAATCATGACGTGGAAATGCTTCGTATGGGACGTTATCCATGGAGTATTAAGCGACGTATTTTAAGTGATGTGGGTCACGTTTGTAATGAGGACGCTGCATTAGCGATGGCGGATGTAATTACAGATGAGACAAAACATATTTATTTAGCCCATTTAAGTTTAGATAATAACATGAAAGAACTAGCACGTATGTCAGTATCACAAGTATTAGAGGAAAAAGGATTTGGAGTGGGAGAAGCCTTCGAAATTCATGATACAGATCCGAAAATGCCTACAAAAATTCAATACGTATAATTCTTCATTTTAGTAAACAATAAAGGTGAATATAGTTGTTTTCAGGAAGATGGGTGAACAAATATGTCCTTTATTGATGAAGAAAATTATCGTATGAAACGTGCAAGAAAAAAGAAGCATAAAGGTATTGTTATTTCTAGTATAGCAGGAACAATTGTAGGAGCTTCGTTATTTGCATTTGGAGCTCCTTTATTTGCGAATGATGCGGGGGCGCTTCCGCAAGCTGAAGCAAGTGGAAGTAATATGGCTGAAGCTCAAGGAATTAAACAGATTAGCTTTGTTGATGCTGTTGATCGTGCGTCTGAAGCTGTTGTTGGCGTTATTAATATTCAAAGAGATAATTTTTCAGAGGCAGATTCAGAAGCTGGTACAGGATCGGGTGTAATTTATAAAAAGACAGATGGCCAAGCTTATATTGTAACGAATAATCATGTTGTCGCTGGAGCAAATCGTATTGAAGTAAGTTTAAGTGACGGTAAGAAGGTTCCTGGGAAAGTATTAGGAACCGATGTAGTCACAGATTTAGCTGTATTAGAAATAGATGCAAAGCATGTGAAAAAAATAATTGAAATTGGCGATTCTAATACTGTTCGTAGAGGGGAACCGGTCATTGCGATTGGAAACCCACTGGGGCTACAATTTTCTGGAACTGTCACACAAGGCATTATTTCGGCTAATGAACGTATTGTCCCTGTAGATTTAGATCAAGATGGACATTATGATTGGCAAGTAGAAGTATTGCAAACAGACGCAGCAATTAACCCAGGTAATAGTGGTGGTGCGCTTGTAAACGCGGCAGGTCAATTAATAGGTATTAACTCAATGAAAATTGCAGCAAAAGAAGTAGAAGGAATTGGACTAGCTATTCCAGTTACTAGAGCTGTCCCAATTATGAATGAATTAGAGAAGTACGGAAAAGTAAGGAGACCGTATGTTGGAATTGAACTTAGATCGTTAAATGAGATTCCAAATTACCATTGGTCAAAAACATTGCATTTACCAGGCAATGTAACAGAGGGAGTTTGCATTTTAGATGTGAAGAGTCCTTCGCCAGGTGTAGATGCTGGTTTACGAGAACACGATGTGATTGTAGCAGTAGATGGAAAACCGGTTCGCGATATTATCGGATTCCGTACGGCCTTATATGATAAAAAAATTAATGATAAAATGACTCTTACGTTTTATCGTGGTACAAAACGAGCAACAACAACGGTTAAACTAGGCATTCAAAAGTATTAAAAACAGGAGGGCCTACCTCCTGTTTTCTATTGTAGAAAAGTGAGGTGAAGAATATGAATTTACCTTGTTGTTTAGAACATGTTGAATTAGCTTTAGACATTATTGTGGATGAGTGTGAAGTTGCACCAGTTATCAACAGTGTGGATAACTCGGAAAAAGAGAAAAAAACATGTGAATTTTGTCAAAACGAGGCGACATATGTTGTATCGAACACAGATTCTCACACAATATGTGGGTAACAATTGTGGATATGTGGATAAGTTATGTGGATAACATGTTTGTAAGGTGGGGAATGAGTGTGAATATCTCGATTATTTCAATTGGGAAATTAAAAGAAAAATATTTAAAACAAGGTATAGCAGAATACTTAAAACGATTATCTGCATACGCAAAAGTAGAAGTAATTGAATTGCCAGATGAAAAGGCGCCAGAAAATTTAAGTGAAGCAGAAATGTTAATTGTAAAAGAAAAAGAAGGTATACGTATACTGGATAAAATTTCTGACGATACGCATGTCATTGCGTTAGCGATAGAAGGAAAGCAAAAATCATCAGAAGAATTTGCAATAAGCTTAGATCGTCTTGCTACATATGGAAAGAGTAAAGTTGCATTTGTAATTGGTGGATCACTTGGACTAAGTTCAGAAGTAATGAAGCGTTCAAACGAATCTCTTTCTTTTTCAAAGATGACATTACCACACCAATTAATGCGATTAGTATTGCTTGAGCAAGTGTATAGAGCGTTTCGTATTAATCGTGGAGAACCGTATCATAAATAAAATTACTTTTTGTATATAAAAAGACCATTGGAAAAAACCACCGATGGTCTTTTAAATATTAATAGGTAGTACGAAGGTTTCCTAAAATAAGTATGTTTCTATTTATAAAAAAGTGTGTTGTAATATGAAGAGGAAAAAGTATAAGTAGTCATAGAAGTGAGGAATTAAAGGTGAAGAAGTTTAAAAAGTTTTACTTGGAGATTACGAGTGTATGTAATCTTGCGTGCAGCTTTTGTCCGCCGACGGAAAGGCAGAAGCAATTCATTTCTGTGGAGGATTTTGCTAAAAGATTAGACCAAATTAAACCTCACACAGACTACATTTATTTGCACGTGAAGGGTGAGCCATTGCTCCATCCAAAAATAGATCAACTGTTAGATTTGAGCCATGAAAAAGGGTTTAAAGTTAATATTACAACGAACGGAACGTTAATTAATAAGAGAAGGCATAGACTGTTAAATAAGCCTGCTTTAAGACAAATGAATTTTTCACTGCACAGTTTTGATGGGCATCCAGGTTCGCAAGATAAAGAAGGTTATGTAAGGAGTATACTTTCCTTCATTAGAGAGGCGACAAGTCAATCGGATTTAATTGTTTCACTACGGTTATGGAATTTAACTCAGGATAATAAAACAAATGCTGAAATCCAGAAAAATAGAGATTTATTATCTATCATTGAAAATGAGTTTGGCCTATCTTATCAAATCGAAGAGAAGCTTACACCAGGAAAAGGTATAAAAATTGCGGAACGTGTCTTTATTAATCAAGACTATGAATTTCAGTGGCCGGCATTACATGAAGAAGAGGATGACGGAAAAGGATTCTGTCATGGTCTTCGAAATCAAGCTGGTATTTTAGCGAACGGAACGGTTATTCCTTGTTGTTTAGATGGTGAAGGGATTATTAACCTTGGGAATATTAATAATGACTCATTTTCTAACATTATAGAAGGTGAAAGAGCAACAAACATTGTCGATGGATTTTCGAAAAGAGTTGCAGTCGAAGAGCTATGTAGGAAATGTGGATACCGTAAAAGATTTGGAAAATAAATATGAAACAAGCCCTCATAAAGCGAGGGCTTATTTTTTATTCTTGATAAGAGCGTTCTAATTCATCAATTAAGGAACCGACGTAAGAAACAGCCCTGCGGATTGCATCTGGTTTTGACATATCGACTCCGGCATGTTTCATTAATTCAAGTGGTTTCATCGTACCACCAGCGCGAAGTACATCTAACCAGCGATCAACGGCAGGTTGTCCTTCCTCTTTAATCATTTGAGCTACCGCAGTAGATGCAGTGAGGCCTGCGGAATAGGTATAAGAATATAAGCCCATATAATAATGAGGTTGGCGCATCCAAGTTAAGCCAGCACCTTCGTCAATTTCTACAGAATCTCCCCAGAATGTCGAAAGTACATTTGTTTTTATTTCAGTTAAAGTTGTAGCTGTAAGTGCTTCTCCTTCTTCTGCTAGGGTATATACTCTTCTTTGATATTCTCCCTCAAGTAAGTGAGTAACAAAGTTATGATAATATGTGCCGAGTAGTTGCAGAATCACCCATCTGCGCATTCTCTTGTCGTCAGTAGTCGCTAATAAATGCTGGGCTAATAGTAATTCATTCATTGTAGATGGTGCTTCAACAAAGTACATAGATGGACGTACATTCATAATACGCTGGTTTTTATTTGCTAAATAAAAATGACCAGCATGGCCAAATTCATGTGCTAATGTGAAGCATCCACGCATCGTATTTTGCCATGTAATTAAAATGTATGGATGAGAACCATAGGGGCTTGAACAAAATGCTCCGGTGGATTTGCCTACGTTATCTGCAAGATCCACCCATCTTTCTTTGAAACCTTTTTGGATAATGGAACTATATTCATCGCCTAACACCTTTAAAGAATCTTGAATTAATTTACCAGCCTCCTTGTATGTGATGGTTGGATTAAATTCGGGATCTAAAGGTGCATGTAAGTCGCAGAACAGCATTTGATCGAGTCCTAATACTTTCTTTTTTAAATCTGCAAAACGGCGCATATGAGGCGCTAATTCTTTATAAATAATATTAAGTTGATTGTTATACATTTCAAGTGGAACTTTTTGAGGTTCTAAAAGCATATGAGTAACAGATTCAAATTTGCGTAAACGAGAGAGTGTTACTTGTTTTTTTACTTCAGTAGCATATGTTGTTGCCACTGTATTCTTATATCGTTTCAAGGTGGAAACAAATGATGAGTATGCTTTTCTACGTATGTCTGCGCTTGGAGAGAACTCATATTTGCTTTCAAATAATGCAAATGATACAGGGAGTTCGTTTCCTTGTTCGTCTTGTATGGAGGTAAAATCCATATCGGCTAATTTAGTCATACCGTAAATTTTGTATGGAGAATTATGTACTTCGCCAAGTGCAGCAAGAGCTTCTTCTGTTTCAGGAGAGAGCGTGTGCTGCCTTTTTTGTAGGATGTCTAGTAATGATTTACGGAAAGGTTCGAGTTTTGTTTCTTCATGTAAATACTTTTCAATTGTTCCTTCATCGAATGAGAGAATTTCATTATGGATAAAGGATAGTGCAGTATGTACTTTCGTCCATAAAGCAGCAATTTTGGAAGAGTTCGCTTGAATAACTGGATTTGTACGATCAGTTGATTCTTTTAAATTTGCATAGGAGTATAGTTTTGTTAACTTCATTAAAAGCTCTTCTTCTAAAAGTAGGCAATGTAATAAGGTAGTGGGGCTAGTGTGTAATTGTCCTTTAAACGCATCAAGTTTTTTCATATCGTCTGTTAATACACGTAATGCAGTTTCCCAATCTTTATCAGATTCGAATAAATCAGAGAGGTCCCATGTTAGTTCAGTAGGGACTTCTGTGCGAATATGGCGTTTCTCAATTACATTTTTCATTTGTTATATCCCCCTTATTATAAGTATCTAAAAATATGATACTAGAAAATTCAGTAAAATGAAAATAATCTACATTTCTATGTATGAAAAAGAAGGACAAGCATAAAAATGCTTGTCCTTCGAGTTAAATTTAAAAATTAATATACTTTATCACCGTTGAAAATAGAGTTTTTCACGACTACATAATCTACAGTACGAATTGAGTCTAATTTTGTTCCACCAGCGTAAGAGATAGAAGATTGAAGATCTTGTTCCATTTCGATTAAAGTATCTTCTAAAGAACCTTTATGCTCAACGAACATTTTCTTACCTTCAACGTTTTTCTTCTCACCTTTTTGGAATTCAGAAGCTGAACCGAAGTACTCTTTATAAAGTTTGCCGTCTTTTTCGATTGTTTCCCCTGGAGACTCTTCATGACCAGCGAATAGAGAACCGATCATAACCATAGTCGCCCCAAATCGAATAGATTTAGCTACGTCGCCGTGTGTACGAATACCACCGTCAGCGATAATTGGCTTACTTGCAGCTTTTGCACACCAGCGAAGTGCAGCTAGTTGCCAACCGCCAGTTCCAAAACCTGTTTTAATTTTAGTAATACAAACTTTACCAGGTCCAATACCAACTTTTGTTGCGTCAGCACCAGCGTTTTCTAATTCTCTTACCGCTTCTGGAGTTCCAACGTTTCCAGCGATAACGAAGCTTTCTGGTAAATGCTTCTTAATATGTTGAATCATGTTGATTACAGCATTAGAATGTCCGTGTGCAATATCAATCGTGATGTATTCAGGTGTAAGTTGCTCAGCAGCTAATTGTTGTACGAATTCATATTCGTCCTCTTTTACACCAACGCTAATAGAAGCGATTAATCCACGTGATTGCATATCTCTAATAAATGAGATACGTTTCTCTGGCTGGAAACGATGCATGATATAGAAGTAATTGTTTTCAGCTAAATAAGTTGCAATTCTTTCATCAATAATCGTTTGCATATTTGCAGGTACGACAGGTAATTTAAATTTATGTTTACCTAAAGTGACAGTTGTATCACATTCAGATCGACTGTTTACAATGCATTTTGCAGGAATTAATTGAATATCTTCATAGTCAAATACGTTTTCCATCATTTACACCCCTAAAATACGAATATTTTATTTCTATTAATTAAAAATGTTCGTCCATAGGATAATTTACATCATTTTTATGAAGAAGTCAAAGTATTTCTTAACATTTTTTTAAAAAACAGAGTATATTTATGATGGAATAGTGTTAAAAGCGAATTTAAAACATTTTTCTATCCTTATTGTTCGTTTATTAGAATCTGGATAGGAGTGTTGTCAGTGATAACAACTATTTTATTGAAGGCAAACATTAAAAAGAAAAGGCATTATCATTTAGTTGAACATTAGATGGAATGACGGAGGTTATTTTTATTCTGAAATAATATTTCTAAAATTTTTTTCGGAATAAAGAAACCTTCTGTTTATTCCTATATAAAAAGATGAATCTTGCACGATTTGCCTTTTTATGTGAGCTTTCAAGTATAATGAATAAGGTGATAGTACCTACATGATAATTCAGTGATAGGAAACGATAAAGAAGAAAATAATACAGAATAAAATGAGGTTAATATATGAATAAAAAAAGCTTTACTAATTATGCATTAAGTAAAGAAATTGTAAGAGCACTTACTGGTTTAGGCTACGAAAATCCAACAGAAGTGCAAGGAGAGGTTATTCCAGTTGCATTGAAAAAGAAGGATCTTGTTGTAAAATCGCAAACTGGAAGTGGGAAAACAGCTTCATTCGGTATACCACTTTGTGAAATGGTGGAATGGGAAGAGAATAAGCCACAAGCATTAGTTTTGACGCCGACGAGAGAACTTGCTGTTCAAGTGAAAGAAGATATTACGAATATAGGCCGCTTCAAAAGAATTAAGGCTGCGGCCGTTTATGGTAAGTCTCCATTTGCACGTCAAAAATTAGAGTTAAAACAAAAGACACATATCGTAGTGGGGACTCCTGGGCGTGTGTTAGATCATATTGAAAAAGGTACCCTTTCTTTAGAATGTCTGAAGTATTTAGTCATTGATGAAGCAGATGAAATGCTAAATATGGGCTTTATTGATCAAGTAGAGGCAATTATTGATGAATTACCTACAAAGCGAATGACAATGCTATTTTCGGCAACACTTCCAGAAGATGTTGAAAAGTTATCCCGTACGTATATGGATTCGCCAACGCATATTGAAATTAAGGCTGCCGGGATTACCACAGACAAAATTGAACATACACTTTTTGAGACGAGAGAAGAGGAGAAGCTTTCACTTCTTAAAGATGTAACAACAATTGAGAATCCAGATAGTTGTATTATTTTTTGCCGTACACAAGAAAATGTAGATCACGTATTTAGACAGTTAAACCGTGTTAACTATCCTTGTGACAAAATACATGGTGGTATGGTGCAAGAAGATCGTTTTGAAGTTATGGACGATTTTAGAAAAGGAAAGTTCCGTTATTTAGTAGCGACAGACGTAGCTGCTAGAGGAATTGATATTGATAATATTACACATGTTATTAACTATGATATTCCGTTAGAAAAAGAAAGTTATGTACATCGTACGGGAAGAACGGGACGAGCTGGCAATAAAGGAAAAGCTATTACATTCATAACTCCGTATGAAAATAGATTTTTAGAAGAAATTGAGGCGTACATCGGCTTTGAAATTCCAAAGGCATATGCACCTTCAAAAGAAGAGGTTATGAAAGGGAAGGCAGTATTTGAGGAAAAAATACATGCTAAACCAATTATAAAGAAAGATAAAAGTGCAGACTTAAACAAAGGGATTATGAAGCTGTACTTTAATGGTGGGAAGAAAAAGAAAATTAGAGCGGTAGATTTTGTCGGCACAATTGCTAAAATTAAAGGTGTTACAGCAGAAGATATAGGAATTATTACGATACAGGACAATGTTTCTTACGTTGAAATATTAAATGGAAAAGGACCAATTGTTTTAAAGACCATGAAAACTACAACGATTAAAGGGAAACAATTAAAAGTCCATGAAGCAATTAAGTAAATAAAAAAACTATCCACTGTAACAGGTGGATAGTTTTTTATTTACGATTCTTTTAAATCGTCCACTAACTTCTCTGCCAATCGTCTGTACATATTACTCATCGACACAAATGATGTTAGTAATAAAAATTTCTCTAGATTCGGATCTTCTAAGGAAGAAATTTCACTTACTTCTGAAACACGGTTATTTACGTCTTGTGTAAAGCTTTCGACGTTGTTTTCGGTAAGAGAAAGATAATCTTTATATAGTGTATTTAATTCGAATGAATCATCGTTTAATAAGGATTCATTTATATTTTCTAAGGAGCTTTTTATGTCATTAATGGAAAGGGCTCCTTTTAATTGATAAATTAAGCTGATTAAAATCATATGCTCTTTTGAGTATTTTTTATTTTTGATTGGAATAAACAGTTTCCCTTTTGCGTAATTGTTAATCATTGTTTTTGTTAATACTTTTTCATCATCGGTTCTTGTTGTATCCGCATAAGTATTTTCAAATAATTGGACAACCTGGTCTACATACAAGTCGACATTTGGAATATCCTCAAGCGTAATATTTTTTTCTAAATGTAATGTTTCAAGCAGTTTATTTATATTTTCCACGTAGAACCCCTCACTTTTATAACTTAGTGGAGCATAATGTTTAGTTTATCTCTAAATATGGTATTACGAAACAAATGAATTGTAAATGTTGACCTCTAATAATAATGCGTATATAATTACATGTAGTTATTAAAACTACATGTAATTATATGAGGGGTGTATATATGAATACTTATGTAAGAGAACCAGTTAATGCTTTTACCCATTTGGGAGGAGCTGTATTATCATTTATTGCATTATTAGCTATGCTTGTAAAAGTTTCTATTAAGATGCCATCTTTTGCGGCAATTACAGCTGTTATTTTGTTTGGTATCGGAATGATGGTTCTGTATACAGCATCAGCTGTATATCATAGTGTTGTAGCCAGTGAACGTGTTATTTATTTCTTTCGGAAGCTTGATCACTCTATGATTTTTATATTGATTGCAGGTACATATGCACCATTTTGTTTAATTACATTACATTCCGCAAACGGTTTATTATTATTTTGTTTAGTTTATGCAACTGCCATTTGTGGTATTGTTTTTAAAATGTTTTGGTTTAGTTGCCCGAGATGGTTATCAACAGCAATTTATATTACAATGGGCTGGTTAATTGTTCTGTTCTTTGCACCGTTAGCTGCTAACTTAAGTGCAGGGGGTATCGTACTTCTAGTGCTTGGAGGCATTCTGTATACAATCGGTGGATTTATTTATGGAACAAAGCCAAAATGGTTAGAGTTTAAACATATGGGGCATCATGAAATTTTTCACGTGTTCGTGTTATTGGGAAGCCTTGCCCACTTTTTAAGTGTATATTGCTACGTAATTTAACAAGCTGAAATTTCCGAGTAATTTTTATTTTTTCTTGATTAATAAATAAAGATATAGACACATATGTATGTTAAAGAGTTGCATAACGTAAAGGTTATGCGGCTCTTTTTTATATAAATAATAATTAAAAATAAATTTTTAAAATTATCAGTCTTTTTATGGTAGGATAGATGTGTATTGAGGTTATAAAATTTTATAATTAATAATAAGTGGGGGACTCTATATATGGCGATACTTATAACGGGTGGAGCAGGATATATTGGTAGTCATACGTGTATAGAATTATTAAATAATAATTATAAAATTATAGTCGTAGATAATCTTTCAAATAGTTCAATCGAGTCTTTAAACCGAGTAAAAGAGATAACAGGAAAACAATTTGAATTTTATAAAGAAAGTGTTTTAAATCGTGAAAAAATGAATGAGATTTTTTTGGAAAATAGCATTGAAGCGGTTATACATTTTGCTGGATTTAAAGCAGTGGGGGAATCGACTACAATTCCTCTAACATATTATTATAATAATATAATAAGTACAATCGTACTATGTGATGTGATGCAGAAACATCATGTTAAAAAGTTTATTTTTAGTTCATCTGCAACTGTATATGGAATTCCAAAAACGTCACCAATTACAGAAGAATTTCCACTAAGTGTGACAAATCCATATGGGCAAACAAAATTAATGATTGAGCAAATTATGCGTGATGTGGCAAAAGCTGATGATGAATGGAGTATTGCGTTACTTCGTTATTTCAATCCCTTCGGAGCACATAAAAGTGGCCGTATTGGAGAAAATCCAAATGGGATTCCGAATAATTTAATGCCATATGTAACGCAGGTGGCGGTAGGTAAATTAAAGGAACTAAATATATTCGGAAACGATTATCCAACTAAAGACGGGACAGGTGTCCGTGATTATATTCACGTTGTTGACCTTGCAAAAGGACATGTAAAGGCACTTGAGAAAGTACTTAAGACGAAAGGAATAGAGGCATATAATCTGGGCACAGGTAAAGGGTATAGTGTGTTAGAGATGATAAAGGCTTTTGAGGAGGTTTCAGGTAAAAAAATACCTTATAAAGTGATAGGGCGTCGTCCTGGTGATGTAGCAGTATGTTTTGCTGATGTATCTAAAGCGAAACGAGAATTAGGATGGGAAGCAGAATATGGGTTAGAAGAGATGTGTGTAGATTCTTGGAGATGGCAGGTAAATAATAAAAATGGCTATCAAATGATTTAAGGTAGTTAGTAAAGCATTCTCTTATTAATTTGTAGGATATTTTATGTATATAATAAATTGTATTCTTTATTATGCTGCTTGGGGTCAGTAATATGTTCAATTTAGGAAAGAGAATGTAATAAAATATTACTGACCATAGCATTTGAATAGCAACCGGTTCTATTGAAAAGTATTCCAATACTTGTATCATTGTTAAAGTGCGTTTATAATCAAATAATCTTATTAGCTTTTTGTTTGAATTACGTATTATTGAAAGCGTTTTTATTGCGTGATATATTTTGATTGACATCATTACTGTATGAAATGTATAAAAAGGGTTTTTCTATTGTTTTTTAAGGTAGGAAGTCTGACTTATTTTCGAAAAAACTTCGTATGTAGTTGTAAGTAAGAAGGAGAATAAGGAATAATATAATTTTTACAAGACGGGGAGGGTACAGTGTGAAAATGTAAGGTTTTCACATGAGGATATATGGGGTACGTAGGATTATTACTTTCGGGTGCAGCTTTATTTTTAAATAGTCTTGTTATATTAGGGAAAGCAGAGATGAAAAGTGCGGGTGTTTTTAATTTATTTGTAGGTGCACTACAAATTATTATTCCGTTCTATTTGATCATGACTTCTGACCAAAGCAATTGGACAGTGTATTCATATGCAGCTACTTTCTTATTTGGATTAACCTATTTATATGTAGGTGTTACCTTTATAAAAGGAATGGATAGTAGCGGTTTAGGTTGGTTTTGTATTTGGGTAGCAATTATTGCTTTATTCTATATGGTTGTTTCATTTGTTCAATTTCACGATGTTGTTAATGCATTAACGTGGTTTATGTGGGCATTACTTTGGTATTTATTCTTTGTATTAAATACACAAAAGAAGAATATCAATCAATATCTTGGAAGAATTGCCTTCGTACAATCATGGGTAACATTGACGTTGCCTTCACTCTTTTATTTTATGGGAGTATGGGGAGAGGGATTCGTATATGAACTATGGGTTTATGTATCCGTAATTTCTATTTTATACTTCTGTTATTGTATTTATAAATATCGAGTACGTTAATATATTTTCTGTAGAAAAGCATGGAATCGTTAAACGAATTCCATGCTTTTTATATATGAGCAGTTATAATAGAGAGGTATTATTTTACATTTTATCAAAATGAGGATGATGAAGTTGAAAAAAGTATTGGTGCTAGGGGGAACAAGATTTTTTGGTAAACATTTAGTAGAAGCACTTTTGCAAGATGGACACGATGTAACGATTGCGACGAGAGGGATTACAGAAGATTCTTTTGGAAGTGCAGTAAAAAGGCTGATTGTAGATAGAGAAGATGAAAAACAACTAGCAGAGCGTTTAGAAGATAAAAGTTATGATATCGTATACGATAATTTATGCTATAGCTCGAATGCAGCAAAGATAGTATGTGAAGTGTTACGAGGAAAAACGAAGAAATACGTTATGACATCTTCAAAGGCTGTTTACGAGCCAGCACTAGGCTTATTAGAAGAGAACTTTAATCCGTACGAGTATGCCATTACGTATGGTGGTAGAAAGGATTTTACTTATGGTGAAGGCAAGCGATTAGCCGAAGCGGTTTCATTTCAACAAGCGACATTCCCAGTTGTTGCAGTGCGTTTTCCAGTTGTTATTGGAGAAAACGATTATACGAAAAGGTTACAATTTTACGTTGAATATATTGTGAAGCAAGAGCCTGTTGCCGTGAATCATTTAGATGGAGAGTTGTCATTTATACATGAAAAAGAAGCAGGAGAATTTTTAGCTTGGTGCGGGATGAAGGACATAGAAGGGCCAATTAATGCTTGTAGCAACGGGGTAGTTTCTACTGGCGAAGTTATTCATTTTATAGAAGAAAGTACGGGAATAAAAGCGCTCGTTCAAGAAGTAGGAGATAATGTAGCGCCTTATAATGAAGTGATTAATTGCACATTACATAATGGAAAAGCTAGTGAATTAGGATTCCCGTTCCGAGAGGTGAAAATAGACATAGAGCAAGTATTACGTTATTACATACATGCAATGGAATAATCATAAATCCCCCGGTGGCAATCCGGGGGATTCTGGAGGATTTCGACAATACTAATTTTACATTACCAAACTTACCTTATACGCACGACTAATGTTTTTGTGATTGAATTGCTTGTAAATACTTTTCATTTACTTGGTCCCAGTTCACTGTATGCCACCAATTGGTAACAAATTCTGGACGCCGATTTTGATACTTTAAATAATAGGCGTGTTCCCATACATCGATGACGAGTAATGGAATTTTACCTTCTTGCAAAGGTGTATCTTGATTGGGTGTACTCATAACGGAAAGTTCTCTACCATCAAGGACAAGCCACCCATAGCCACTTCCAAAACGGCTAATTGCTGCTTTGGACAGTTGATCTTTTAAGTTGTCAAAGGTATTGAAATAATAATCAATTACTTTTGCAACGTCTCCATTAGGCTCACCGCCACCTCGCGGGCTCATTACTTCCCAAAAAAGGCTATGACAATAGTGACCACCACCGTTATTTCTTACAGCTGTAACAATTTCCTTTGGTAAAACGTCTAAATTACATAGTAACTCTTCTAAAGACTTATTATGTAATTCCGTATAGTTTTCTAAAGCGGTATTCAAGTTATTTACGTATGTCGCATGGTGCTTTCCATGATGAATGGAAAGCGTGTTGCTATCGATATATGGCTCTAGTTCATCATAGTCATATGAAAGCTTTGGCAATTGAAATGAAGACATGATATTCCCTCCTTTCTCTTTAAAAGTTGGTCAAGGTAAAAATAATTTACCTGAGTCAAAAATACACCTATTTTTTATACAAGTCAATAGTAATGTCTCTAATTTTCTGAAAAATATTACAATAAAAGTAACACTTCGACTTTCATTTGTGACTCTTATTCTTTTTGCTTATACTGTAAAGTAGAACGTTTTGTTGAAATAGAAGGAGATCGTTTATGAGTAAAACGAAACAATTAATAGAGGAAGCGAGTCAGTTTATTACGATTTGCTATAAAGAGCTTAATAAAGAGCAATTCATAGAAGAGCGTGTGAAAGAAATTCAAGTTGAGATAGAGAAGACGGGGACGTATGAGCATACATTTGAAGAACTTGTTCATGGATCGCGAATGGCATGGCGCAATAGTAATCGATGTATCGGAAGACTATTTTGGAGTAAGATGCACATATTAGATGCACGTGAAGTAAATGATGAGGAAGGTGTATATAATGCATTAATTCATCATATTAAATATGCAACGAACGATGGGAAAGTTAAACCGACAATTACAATTTTTAAGCAATATCAAGGTGAAGAAAATAATATACGAATTTATAATCACCAATTGATTCGGTATGCAGGATATAAAACAGAAATGGGAGTGATTGGTGACTCTCATTCCACTGCGTTTACGGATTTTTGTCAGGAACTTGGCTGGCAAGGAGAAGGTACGAATTTCGATGTATTGCCACTTGTGTTTTCTGTCGATGGAAAAGAACCCGTATATAAAGAAATTCCTAAAAAAGAAGTGAAAGAGGTACCGATTGAACATCCAGAGTACCCAATCTCATCTTTAGGAGCAAAATGGTATGGGGTTCCAATGATTTCAGATATGCGCTTAGAAATTGGCGGTATTTCTTATACGGCAGCTCCGTTCAATGGATGGTATATGGGAACGGAGATTGGGGCTCGTAACTTAGCGGATCATGATCGCTATAATTTACTTCCAGCTGTTGCGGAGATGATGAATCTAGATACATCGAGGAACGGTACGCTATGGAAAGACAAGGCGCTAATTGAATTAAACGTGGCTGTTTTACATTCTTTTAAAAAACAAGGGGTTAGTATTGTGGATCACCATACAGCTGCACAACAATTTCAACAATTTGAGAAGCAAGAAGCAGCGTGTGGGCGGGTTGTAACAGGCAATTGGGTGTGGCTCATTCCACCGTTATCTCCAGCTACTACTCATATTTATCATAAACCGTATCCGAATGAAGTTTTGAAGCCAAATTTCTTTCATAAATAATATTTAGTATAGTTTTTTTGTGCAAATTATAATTTTTTTTAATTACTGTTACATAGCAAATGGAAGCCTTTACTCTCGGTTATTTTTGGAAGGAGCTTTTTGAACCAAGGAGTTCCTTATGTTATAATCAAATTTCTGTTTCGAAGACCTTATAGAAATATAAGGTCTTTTGTTTTGCTTTTTTATGTAATAGGAATAGAAATTTTCTTTTAAATAAGGGATTTAGCATATTTTTAGGGACAACATAAGTGTGTGGAAAATCGATGAATTATTATGCTTATATAATCATTATGTTTTGGGTGTAAACAATAAAACATAATAAAGTTGTTTTTTTAGATTGCTGAGGAAGGAGGAAGTGTAAATGAGGATGAAGAGTCGAAAAACGGATTGGCCTGTATTTCTTATTAGTGGTGGCTCACTTTTATTATTTGTAATTGCAGTTATTTTAAATAAAAGTTACGTAGAGGGAGCCATTAATAGCAGTTTTGCAGTTTCAATTAAATATTTTGGTGCCTTTTGGCAGGTTTTATTAATTGGTACATTTGTTGTTGCCATGTGTATGGCGTTTTCAAAATATGGGAGAGTTAAACTTGGGGGGCTAGAAAAACCTGAGATTAGTACGACGAAATGGCTCGCTATTATTATGTCTACATTACTTGCCGGAGGTGGCGTTTTTTGGGCAGCTGCAGAGCCGATGTACCATTTGATGACGGTGCCACCAATACATGAGGGTATAACTGCTGGAACGAAAGAAGCAGTAATGCCTGCTTTAGCACAAAGTTATATGCATTGGGGTTTCCTCGCTTGGACGATTTTAGGAACAATTAGTGCGGTAGTTATGATGTACGGACATTATCATAAAGGTATGCCGTTAAAACCTCGAACGCTTTTATATCCTATTTTTGGAGAGAAATTGCGAAAGAGTTGGCTTGGAACAACGATCGATGTGTTTGCAATTATTGCAGTAGCAGCAGGGACAATTGGTCCAATTGGATTTTTAGGACTACAAGCAAGTTATGGATTACAAGCATTGTTTGACATTCCTGATGTGTTTACTACTCAATTAGCCATTATTGTTTGTGTAGTAGCTGTTTCTACTATATCTGCGGTAACAGGAATTGATAAAGGGATTCAAATTATAAGTGATTTAAATGTTAGGTTAGCAGTTTTATTAATGGTATTCGTATTACTGTTTGGACCAGGTGGATTTATTATCGATTCATTTGTTTCTTCGTTTGGATTTTATATAAATGAATTTATTCCAATGAGCACATATCGTGGGGATTCAGGTTGGTTAGGATCATGGACAATCTTTTTCTGGGGATGGTTTATTGGATACGGACCGATGATGGCAATTTTAGTGAGCCGTATTTCAAGAGGAAGAACAATCCGAGAAATCATCGTTGCAATTGGAATTATTGCACCTATTATTACAACGTTTTGGTTTACTATACTAGGGGGATCAGGTGTGTTTTATGAGTTAATGAATCCTGGTTCTATCTCAACCGCATTAAGTGAATCTGGTATGCCGGCGGCTATGATTGCAATTACAGAGCAACTGCCACTATCTAATATTATTGGACCTGCATTTCTTTTATTAACAATTTTATTTGTAGTGACAACAGGAGATTCTATGGCGTATTCGATTTCAATGGCAGTGACTGGAGATGGAGATCCTAGAATTAGTTTGCGAGTGTTTTGGTCGCTTATTATGGGCGCAGTTGCAGCGATTCTTTTATACATGGGTGAGGGAAGTATTAACGCCTTACAATCATTCATCGTAGTAACTGCTGTCCCAGTATCTATTCTGTTATTCCCAATGCTATGGCTAGCGCCTAAAGTTGCAGGGGAATTAGCGTTAAAACAAGGTATTGTAAAAGAAGAAGAGAAAACTTCCTTCTTGTTCCAAAAAGCTAGTAAATCAAAATAAAGAATTGTATTTATATAAAAAGAGGAAGCATTTCATTTGAGATGCTTCCTCTTTACTATTTATTTAACTACTTTTTTCGAAGGGGATAGTACTCTGTACAATTTCAATCTATTCTAATACTTTATCTTTCGTCTCTGGGACACATAATAGCATTGTAACTAAACCGATTGGGTAGATAATGAAGATGAGAGATAGTGCTCCCATTAAGTTACCACCTGTAGCAAGTAATCCGATAATAACAGGTCCAAATCCAGCTAACCCACGTCCTGTACCGAAAATAAAGTTCTCTGCTGTCGATCGAGCTTCAGCAGGATAGTTTTCAGCTAAAACTGCTCCGAATCCTCCCATCATGCCATTTGCAAAGAATCCCAGCAATGCACTTCCCCATAACAATAATGTTGAGTCTGTGAATAAGAAGAAGTAAATGAGACAGTATATAGTACCACCGACATAATAGATTGTAAAAGTTTTACGGCGGCCAATTTTATCGGCTAGAATACCAAACGTTGCAATTCCAATTAGCATGCCGATCGTAGAGATGAACATCCAACCGCTCGCTTTTGCTAATGTGTAGTTATATTTATTCGCTAAAATAGTTGGCATCCATGTAAAAATTCCATAATATCCGAAGTTCTGGATAAATGACATAATAATAAGACCAATGGTTGTTATCGTTACTTTTTTATTGGCAAATAACTTTCGAAGTGGGAACTTTTTTATTTGCTTTAGTTGTTCTGCCTCAGTAGTTGTTAAATTACCTTCAGCTTCTTTTTGTAACAACTCTTTTTTGTATCGTTGTTTTTGTTCCCATATTTTCGGTTCACTTAAACTTTTGCGTACATAGACAGCTAGTAGAGCGGGAATGAGCCCAAATAAGAAAACAGCTCTCCATCCGAAATGCGGGACGATAAATGCTGGAAGGAGTGAAGCGACTAGTACGCCAAATTGCCATCCCAGTGCAACAACGGATGTCGCCTTAGCGCGCATTTCTTTAGACCATGTTTCAGTTACGATGGCCATCCCAATCCCGAATTCACCACCAACTCCCATTCCAACTAAAAAGCGAAGAATTAATAATTGCCAATAATCTGTTGCGAAATAAATAAGTGCTGTTGCTAGTGAGAATAGTAAGATTGTGAAGGCCATCGTACGGATACGCCCAAATAAATCAGCAATAAATCCAAATAAATAAGACCCAATTAGCATTCCTATTGTGGTAGCTAATGTTAAGTTTCCACCTTCAACAGGGCTTAAATGAAATTCTTTTAAAATGTAGACGAGTACGAAAGATAAGAGCAACATATCTAAACCTTCTGCTGCATATCCTAGCGCAGAACCAAACAATGTTTTATATCTTTTCTCCTTCGTTTCCTCTGTTGTTGATTGTACATCAGTAGTGACGTTCATCATTACTCCTCCTTATTTTTTCTACAGTCGCTATGGAAGAATAACAAAAGGCCTTCTCACCTGATATGATGAGAAGGCCAAAAAAGCATACGTATCCCTAAAAAAGACCATACGTATAGTATATTCCGACTTCCTTCTCAACCTCACGGGGTTGGGTTAAAGGACTGTATTATATTACTTTATTTTTAGCACTCTTCTATTAGATTGTCAAATAAAGAGGGGATATTTATGTGTAAAATATTTCAAAAGATATTGCATTCTCCTTGACGCCCACTTCATTATTTTCCCATAATAAAACTAACTCATATAAAAAGGAATGAATCACAGATGCTAAATTTAGTACTTATGATGATTGAACGTGTTGGACTTATTGTTATTTTAGGATTTTTACTTTCTCATATTAAAACGTTCAGGCGCCTTCTTCATAGACAAGATGGATATGTAGATAAGCTTAAGCTTATTTGTATTTTTTCAGTGTTTACAATTGTAAGCAATTACACAGGAATTGAAATTGCCGGGAATACAATTATGAAAGAAAATTGGCTACAAGGTGTTTCGTCATCTAGTACAATTGCGAATACACGTATTATGGGTGTTGGAATTAGTGGACTGCTTGGTGGTCCTATCGTCGGAATTGGAGTGGGATCGATTGCTGGTATTCACCGTTATATGCTTGGCGGGACGACAGCGCTAAGTTGTGCAATTTCATCAATTTTAGCAGGTGTTATAACGGGGTATATTGGATACATTTTTAAAAAATATAATCGTGCAATTACGCCTAAATTTTCAGCGATTTTAAGTGTGTTTATCGTTTCTTTAGAGATGATTATGATCTTATTAATCGTAGAGGATGGGATTAGTATCGTGAAAACAATTGCGATACCAATGATACTTGTAAATAGTTTCGGGAGTTTTATTTTACTTTCTATGATACAAGCTATTTTGCGCCAGGAAGAAAATGCGAAAGCTTTACAAACGCATAAAGTATTACGAATTGCTGACAAAACATTACCATATTTTCGCCGCGGATTAACAGAGGATTCTTGTAAACATGTGGCACAAATTATTCACCGCTTTACGGGAACAGATGCGGTATCCTTAACAGATACAGAGAAAATATTAGCTCACGTTGGATTAGCATCAGATCACCATATTCCTTCACATAGTTTAATAACTGGTTTATCGAAAGAAGTGTTGAACACAGGGAAAATAATGAAAGCGAAATCGCGTGAGGTTATTAATTGTCAACATGAAGGCTGCCCTTTGCAGGCGGCAATCGTTATTCCACTAACTTCACATGGAAATACAATTGGGACATTAAAATTATATTTTAAAAATTCTAGCCAGTTAAGTCGTGTGGAAGAGGAATTAGCAGAAGGGTTAGCAAAAATATTCTCTACACAACTTGAGTTAGGTGAAGCAGAGTTACAAAGTAAGTTATTGCAAGATGCTGAAATAAAAGCGTTACAAGCACAAATCAATCCGCATTTTTTATTTAATGCAATTAATACTGTATCGGCTTTATGCCGAACAGATGTAGAAAAAGCGAGAAAATTATTATTGCAGCTTAGCGTGTATTTTCGTTGTAATTTGCAAGGGGCACGCCAATTGCTTATTCCATTAGAACAAGAGTTAAATCATGTACATGCATATTTATCGTTAGAACAAGCGCGGTTTCCGAATAAGTATGAAGTGAAGATGTACATTGAGGAAGAGTTAAAGACGACCTTAGTTCCACCATTTGTACTGCAGCTATTAGTTGAAAATGCATTGCGCCATGCTTTTCCGAAAAAGCAGCCGGTGTGCGAAGTTGAAGTACATGTGTTTGAAAAAGAGGGGATGGTGCATTTTGAAGTCCAAGATAATGGACAAGGAATTGAGAGTGAACGTCTAGGACAATTAGGAAAAATGGTAGTTCCATCAAAGAAAGGGACTGGAACAGCTTTATATAATATTAATGAACGACTTATCGGGTTATTTGGGAAAGAGACAATGCTTCAAATTGAAAGTGAATTAGAGCAAGGGACAAAGTTCCTCTTTGTAATTCCGAAAAAAGTAGGGGAGGAAAAACGGAGTGTTAAAAGTATTAGTAGTTGATGATGAAATGTTAGCGCGTGATGAATTGAAATATTTATTAGAGCAAACGAAAGAAGTAGAGATAATTGGTGAGGCGGATTGTGTAGAGGATGCATTAGAGGAATTAATGAAAAACAAACCAGATATTGTTTTCCTAGATATTCAGCTATCTGATGATAACGGATTTGAAATTGCAAATATATTAAAGAAGATGAAAAATCCCCCTGCAATTGTGTTTGCTACTGCCTATGATCAATATGCATTGCAAGCATTTGAAGTAGATGCGTTAGACTACATTTTAAAGCCATTTGATGAAGAACGTATCGTACAGACATTAAAGAAATATAAAAAGCAAAAACAAATAAAATTAGAAACAAAACAAGAAGTAAAGAGTGTAGACGTAACGACCGAGATGCATAAATTAGCATTACCAATTGAAGAATCGATTGTACTCGTGAATATTGAAGATATTATATATGTAGGACTTGTGGACGGAAAAGTGACAGTAAAAACAATGAGAGAAACGTATGTAACACATGATACGCTTGTAATTTTGGAAAAGAAGTTGCCACAAGCAAGTTTTATGCGTGTCCATCGTAGTTTTATTGCAAATATTAATCATATTACAGAAATACAACCATGGTTCAATTCTACATATAATTTAATTATGAAAGAAGGATCAAAAGTACCTGTTAGCCGTACATATGCAAAAGAACTCAAAAAGCTACTTCGTATTTAAGAAGTAGCTTTTTGTATTTCGTCTGCCTATTTTTGTAACTAATTTTGTATATTTGACGTTCCGCTATGTAAACGCTTACAGTTTTGTTTTTATCTTATACAATAAAGGTACCAAATCGAAAGAGGTGGCCAAAATGAGTACGAAAAAAGTATATAGTTTCTTATCACAAGCATTCATATTTTCAGCTATTATGTTAGTTTCTAATATTATTGCAACGCATTTACCAATTCCGATGCCTTCATCGGTGATCGGATTAGTTATTTTATTTAGCCTATTATGTTTAAAAGTTATTAAATTGGAACAAGTTGAATCACTCGGAACGGCTTTAACAGGTATTATCGGATTCCTTTTCGTTCCATCAGGTATTTCGGTTATTAATTCTCTCGGTGTAATGGGACAATATTTTGTACAAATTTTAACTGTAATTGTTGTCGCAACAATTATTTTACTCGCTGTAACAGGATTATTTGCACAATTTATTTTAGGAAAAGACGATAAAGAAATAGAAGATACGAAAGAATTGAAAGTAGTAAATAAAGGACGCAAGCACGGAAAAGTTGCGTAACCAATTTAGTATATATTGTTAGGAGGGAATGAACATGGCAAGCACAATGACTCCATATTTCGGAATCGTCGTTTCATTAATCGCATACGGAATCGGAACATTATTATTTAAGCATTCAAAAGGATTCTTCTTATTCACACCATTATTCGTAGCGATGGTATTAGGGATTGTCTTTCTAAAAGTAGGTAACTTTACTTTTGAAGAATATAATACTGGCGGAAAAATGATTAGCTTCTTCTTAGAACCAGCAACAATCGCGTTTGCAATTCCATTATATAAACAAGTGGATAAGTTGAAAAAATATTGGTGGCAAATTTTATCGGCTATCGTGGTTGGATCTATTTGCTCAGTAATTGTCGTGTTCATTGTTGCAAAAGCAATTGGTCTAGATACAGCAGTAATGAATTCAATGTTACCACAAGCAGCAACAACAGCAATTGCATTACCGATCTCTGAAAGTATTGGTGGTATACCAGCAATTACATCGTTTGCAGTTATTTTTAACGCGGTTATTGTATACGCATTAGGAGCATTATTCTTAAAAACATTTAGAGTAAAACATCCAATTGCAAAAGGTTTAGCACTTGGAACAGCAGGTCACGCATTAGGAGTGGCAGTAGGAATTGAAATGGGTGAAGTAGAGGCAGCTATGGCAAGTATTGCTGTAACAGTAGTAGGGGTTGTAACTGTAGTTGTCATACCGATGTTTATGCCATTCATTGGCTAATAAAACTTACTTAAAAAAATGAGAAAAGCAAGCTATTTGTAGGACAGATTTCTACTGATAGCTTGCTTTTTATGTTACAGTAGTGGTAAGACCTATTTTAAAAAAATGTAAGTTTCCTTAAATCTTCATTAATACTGTGTAGAATACATTTTGAATTAGGTCATTGTATTGTAAAATAAGAAGTAAGCTACTATAGGATCTGCTAAGAGAGATCTATAATAAGTTTATAAAAATCTTTATATGAATAAATAATTAAAGGTAGAGAAGAGAGAAAAAATCTACTTATTAACGTTTTACTTTATAGGACAGGAGAGAGTACTCGTCGATTATGCAAATAAAAAACCTGTTTCAAAGCAAAGGATTTCAGAGGTTTCTCGTATTAGTAATACTTGCTCTCGTGTTATACGGGCTGCAAAGTATGTTGAATTTAATTTTAATTACGTTTATTCTCACGTATTTAATGGATCGATTCCAAAAGTTTATTTCCCGCAAATTAGATCACTTCATGCCCATTAATCGAAAGCTCATTATAGCATTTCTATATGTAATGTTAATCGGTGGAATTGTTATTACATTATTCAAATATTTACCAGTATTAACGATACAAATTTCACAATTGATTTATCAATTTAACGTGTTTTTAAGAAACCCACCAGATAGTGAATTAATTAAGTATGCAGTTAACGCTGTCAATCATATGGAACTTTCGAAATATGTAGGACAAGGCGTTGACATTTTATATAAATCGATTACGAATGTTGGGAAATTTGGCCTTCAAGTATTACTTTCTTTAATTTTAAGTTTATTTTTCTTATTGGAGAAAGCTCGTATCGTTGCTTTTACTGCAAAATTTAAAGAAAGCCGACTTGCAATTTTCTATACTGAAATTGAGTACTTCGGTAAGAAATTTGCACGTTCATTCGGAAAAGTAATTGAAGCACAATTTTTAATTGCAGTTGTTAACTGTGTTTTATCCGTTATTGCACTATGGATATTAGGATTCCCGCAATTATTAGGTTTAGCGTTAATGATCTTCTTACTTGGTTTAATTCCAGTAGCTGGGGTTATCATTTCGTTATTCCCGCTTTGTATGATTGCTTACAATATTGGCGGTATTATGTACGTTGTTTATATTTTAATTATCGTAACAGTAATTCATGCGCTTGAAAGTTACGTGTTAAATCCGAAGTTCATGTCGCAAAAAACAAACTTACCGATTTTCTATACATTTATGGTATTAATCTTCTCAGAACACTTCTTAGGTGTATGGGGATTAATTATCGGTATTCCAATCTTCATTTTCTTATTAGATGTCTTAGATGTGACAAGTGATGAAATGGAGAATGAAGCCAGAAAAAATAAGGTGAAGTAAAGAAAAAGCATCGATGTTCGATGCTTTTTCTTTTATAACATGATGTTTTTTATGCCATACTGTAAGCAGAAGATAGAATAGGGGTGAAATAATGGCTGTAAATGAAAAGGTAGAGTTAGCTACATTTGCTGGAGGGTGTTTCTGGTGTATGGTTTCGCCATTTGAAGAGATGGAAGGAATTATAAAGGTTGTTTCTGGTTATACAGGTGGTCATAAAGAGAGTCCAACATATAAAGAAGTGTGTTCAGAAACGACTGGACATTATGAGGCAGTACAAATTACATTTGATGCAAATAAAATGCCGTATGAGGAGTTATTAAATATATATTGGAGACAAATTGATCCGACTGATATAGGTGGGCAATTCCACGACCGCGGACAGTCTTATGAAACAGTGATTTTTTATCATAATGAAGAACAACATAAAAAAGCAAATGCTTCAAAAGAAGAGCTTGCAAAGAGTGGACGCTTTTCAAAACCAATTGCGACAAAAGTATTACCAGCAGCTACGTTTTATCCAGCTGAAGACTATCACCAAGGATATCATAAGAAAAATACATTCCGCTATGAGTTATACCGTAAAGGGTCAGGGCGGGATGCGTTTATTAAACAACATTGGCAAAAAGATAATGCTCATTTAAAAGAAAAACTAAATGAGATGCAATTTTATGTAACACAGGAAAATGGAACTGAGCCACCCTTTCAAAATGAATATTGGAATCATAAAGAAGAAGGACTTTATGTAGATATCGTCTCAGATGAACCGTTATTTACTTCTTTAGATAAATTTGATAGCGGGTGTGGATGGCCTAGCTTTACGAAGCCAGTTATGTCAGCAAGTGTGAAAGAAAAAATGGATGTCAGTCATAATATGACGCGTACGGAAGTGAGAAGCAAAGAGGGAGATTCACATCTAGGTCATGTATTCCCGGATGGCCCAGGACCAAATGGTCTTCGTTACTGTATTAATTCCGCAGCCCTTCGATTTATCCGAAAAGAGGAATTAGAGAAAGAAGGATATGGTGATTTTCTAGTCGTATTTGGGAATAAAAAATAACCTCGCAATTAGCGAGGTTATTTTTTTATTTTGCTTTTTTCTTTTTGAACTTGCTTAATACTTCATAAACGATTGGGACAATAAGAAGTGTTAATAACGTTGAACTTGTTAATCCACCAATTACTGTTACACCAAGTCCTTTAGAAATTAAGCCGCTACCTTCAAATCCTAATGCAAGCGGGATAAGAGCCCCAATTGTTGCAATTGCAGTCATTAAAATTGGACGAAGGCGTGTTGCACCAGCTTCTAATAAAGCTTCACGTGTTGATAGACCTTCATTTTCTTTATGAATAACGCGGTCGATAAGCACGATTGCGTTTGTTACAACGATACCGATTAACATAAGCGCACCGATCATTGCAGAGACACTTAACGTTTCACCAGAGATTAATAAGGCAACAAGAGCTCCGATAATTGTAAATGGTAGCGAGAATAAAATTGCGAATGGTGCAAGAGCACCACCAAATGTAACGACAAGAACGAAGTATACAATCGCAATCGCAGCTAACATCGCTAAGCCAAGTTGCTTGAATGATTCTTCAATATCTTTTGTAACGCCGCCCATAGAAACATCTACGCCGGAAGGAAGATCCATTTTATCTACTTCTTTTTGAACCGCGGCAGATGCTTTTGAAACGTCATCAGATGTTAGTTTTGCACTTACTTCTGCATAAACACGGCCATCACGGTGTTTCACTGTATTCGAAGTTTCCCCTTCTTTTACAGTCATAACATCTTTCACAGCCACTTCATTACCAAGTGGCGTTGTAATTTTACGATTTGTTAAGTCATCGATTGTTTCATAATTTTGCTTTTCAGCTTCTACATATACATTGACATCTTTACCGTCTTTTTTAATTGTTGTCACAACAGGGCGATCATGTTGATTAGAAAGTCCCATTCCGATTTGTGCAGCCGTTAGACCCATTTTGCTTAGTTTTTCCTGATCTGCGACTAAAGTGTATTCTGCATACGTTTTTGCAATACTAGAGTCTACATCTTTTAAGTCTTTATTTTTCTTCATGATATTTTGAATATCTTTTACGACAGGCTTAATTTCTTCAGAGCTATCTCCGTAAACGTATAGTTTAATTTCATTACTACCGCCACTCGCTCCGAAATCTTGGTTTTTCCATTCACCTTTTCCAGACATCTTCTGTAAATCTTTAACGACTTGTTCTTTTTCTTTTTCAAAGTTTTTCGTGTCGTTATCATATTGTACGAAGAACATTGCTTGATTTGATTGACCAGGGCTCATTGGGTTTTCTCCACCTAATGAGAATTGAATTGTTTTGACGTCTTTATTATCTTGGAAGTGCTTCTCAGCTTTCGTTGCAATTTTTTCAACGTCTTCTAACGTTTGCCCTGGTTCAGGATTGTACGTTGTAATGATCATTTTTTCTTCTTCAGCTGGTAAGAAACTTACACCGATAATTGGCACTAGTGCAAGACTACCAACTAATAGAAGGACAGCGATACTTGATGTAACAATTTTGTGATTTAAAGCCCATGCAAGTATGCGTTTATACCCATTTGCTAATTTACTTGGTTTTTCTTCATGATGTACTTCTTTTTCCCTCATGCTCTCTTTTTTAAATAAAGAGTGAGCTAACATCGGCACGATTGTAACTGCTACTAGTAACGATGCTAATAAAGCGAAGACGATAGTTAAGGCAAATGGTAAGAACATTTCACCAATCATACCTTTTACTAGTCCAAGCGGTAAGAATACAGCAATTGTTACAATGGTAGAAGACATAATTGGGATGAACATTTCCTTCGTAGCTTCACGAATTAAATCTTTTCCGCGCAGTTTCTCTTCTGATAACGACATTCGTCGGTAAATATTTTCAATAACAACAATGGAGTCATCAACAACGCGTCCAATAGCGACTGTCATTGCTCCAAGTGTCATAATGTTAAGCGTAATATCCATTTGTTTTATGACTAATACAGCAATTAATAAAGAAAGTGGTATGGAAACGACAGAGATTAATGTTGTTCGGATATTTCGTAGGAACAGCATAATAATAACAATCGCAAAGATAGCACCAAAAATGGCTTTGCTCAGCATTGTTTCTACTGATTTCTCAATCGGTGCACCTTGGTCGAATGTTGAAATAATCTCTAAGTCTTTATATTTTTTCTCAAGGTCTTTTACTTTATCTTTCACTGCATTTACAACATCAACAGTATTCGCGTCAGCAGCTTTCACAATTTGAATTCCAATTGCTTCTTTTCCATTTGTTCGAGAAATAGATTCTGCTTTTCCGACTTCTTTAATGTCAGCAATTTCGTCTAATGTAACTGTCGGAATCCCGTTCATAGCCGCTGGATTCATTTGCGGTGTTTGTGTACCAGCTCCAGCGTTTTGACTACCTTGACCGCTAGGTGATGAAGGTATAGCCGGGATCTTTAATTCTTTTAATGCTTTGATTGTCGTAATATTCCCATCTACAACAACCGATTTTTCTGTATCTTTAAATGTATATAAGCCAAGTGGTAAAGATACGTCCGATCCTTTAATTACATTTTTTACAGTATCTTCACTTAAACCTAATTCTTTCATCTTATCTTTCTTGAAGACAAGTTGTACTTCATCTACTTGTTGACCTGAAATTTGAACAGATGCAACACCATCAAGTCCTTTTAATCCTGGCACAACATTCTTCTCTACATTTTCAGTTAAGGTAGCTAAAGATTCATTTTTACTTGCTACGCTTAACGAAATAACTGGAAAGGCATTAAAGTTTACACGTGAAACTTTCGGGTCTTTTACACCTTCTGGAAATTTCACATTTGCGAGAGCTTCTTTAATTTCTGTTTCAGCCTTTTCCATATTTTTATCAAAATCATATTCTATCTGAATAGAAGATGCGTTTTGAAAAGATGATGAACTAACAACGTTTACACCACTTAAATTTTGCAGTTGCTCTTCCATCGGTTTTGAAACTTTGTCAGCTACTTCTTCTGGTGTAGCACCAGGATAAACCGTGGTTACTGTTACAACCGGTGTTGTAATATCAGGAATTGTTTCCAGCTTCATGTTCAGCCCAGAATAAATACCTGCAATGGTAACAATAATGGTTAGTAGCCAAACTGCGAACTTATTTTTTAACGAGAAATTAATGAATTTGTTCATGTTTGCGCTCCCTTTTGTATTGTATTGACCAACTGGTCAGTCTAATACATAATATAACTGACTGATTGGTCAGCCGTCAATGAAAAGGGATGGTATAATAAATTCATAATAAGATGCGAGATTAAATTTAGGAGAGACATGATATGAAAGAAAAAGAGCGTTTAATTATAGAGATGGCTATGAAGTTATTTGCGACTAAGGGTGTAAATGCGACATCAGTACAGGAAATTGTGACCGCTTGTGGCATATCTAAGGGAGCTTTCTATTTATACTTTAAATCGAAAGAGGAACTTTTATTAGCAACACTTCGATATTACTATGACAAGATTCAAAATAAAATGATGGATATTGAAAAAGAATCGTTATTGCCGCGTGAAAAATTTGCAAAACAATTGCATTGCCAGTTTAATGATATACAAAAGCATAAAGAATTTATTATTATGCATGCGAGGGAAAATGCTATACCTTTTAATAAAGAAGTAGAAGAGTTTATGATGCGAATGAAATTGGAATCTCATGCATTTTATCGAAATAGTTTGTTGTCTATTTATGGTGACAAGGTTATGCCGTATTTATTAGATTTAGTAATTATGGTAGAAGGGATCTGCCGTGGGTATTTAGAACTAATTATTTTACAAGCGCCAGAAATTGATTTGTCCTATGTATCGGCTTTTATTTTAAAAAGGGTGGATCATTTAGTAGATGGACTTATAGAATCTTCGGAAGAACCTGTTTTACATGAAGAAAGACTTGGAGAGTTTCTTTGTAAATCAGAGTTTATTAAAGAACAAGTTAAGGAGCATTTTTTAAAAGAAATCATTGTTTTTAAGCGTACATTAGCTGATCAATTAGAAGATGATGAATTACTTATTACGCTAGATGTTTTAGAGGCAGAAATGAGATTACCAAATCCAAGGATTCCAGTTATTCAAGGGATGCTGTCTAATTTAGAGGCATATCCAAATTTAAAGGAATTTCGTTTGCGACTTATGGGGTATTACAATATAAAAAGGTAACAATGATGGCTTTCATTGTTACCTTTTTTATTAATGAACGAATACTGCTTCCTTATATTGTTGTAAATCATGTAAGGGCGTTATTACGTGAATATTTCAAAGAGTTGATATGGCATTGTGCATGTTTGGTGTACCTTTATATTAGTCGATAAGATAATCTGTATTGTGTATACAAAATTCAATAATCTTTTTATTTTAAATCTTGTATTGAGTTTCTTTTTGTTATTAGGATATGACATATATACACTCCATAGCTTTGAATAATCGTAAAGCTAGGAATGATGAAATAACGATATCTTGTTTGATATTCGATTAAGAAATGAATAGATACATAACCAATTATTAGTAGTAAAAATAATGTATAAGGAGTTTCATTTTGTTTAGTTATTATAAGATAAAGAAGTGACAATATACCAAATAGCAAGGTGGTAACATAAATATATCTTTCGTATTTTATAAGGTTGTCTTTTAATGTGATTATATCATTGTCTTTATGTTCTAATCCAAATAAACTCCACATCGGAGCTGAGTCGTAATCGGCCCACATAAGTATGAACTTGTCTTTAAATAAAGATAAAACTTTTTTCGGGTCAGCTATGCGTTCTTGAATAAGTTTTTTTTCCGCGACTGTCCGTTCCTCACCAATTTCAATGGATGTAATATATTCTGCATCTTCCTCAGAATAACCGCCTTTTGTGTCATGATTAAATCCTACTGTGAATTTCCATAGCGGATCACGATTAGAGAGCGGATATTGTGTAACACCGGTGGATATAAGTATGTAGCTAATAATATAATGTACAAGGTAAAAAATGATGAAAATACCAACAAGTTTTTTTATAGAATGGAAAACACTCTGTTTTGATTTTCCTAATATTACTTGTAAAAAAGTATAAATAGTTACGGCAATCAAAATTAAGGCACCAAGTGGACGGATGATATCTCCTAGAGATAGGAAGATTCCTATAAAAATCCACATATATTTATGGCTTAATCCCTTTGTAATTAATATATAAAAACCAAGGTAAAAGAAGAAGGTAGCAAGGTGTTGATTTGTTAATACAGAGCTCATTATAATGCTTGGGATATATAGCGAGTATATTACCCCTGCAATACGCCCAGACCATTCATTAAATACCTTCGAAGTAATCTTATAAATCAGTAATGTTGTTCCTGTGCAATATGCAACATTTAAAATCTTCAGCAGTGTAGGAGATTCTCCGAATAATTTTATAATAGAAGCTTGATACATTGTAAAACCAAGTTGATACACCCATGAAGTATAGTATGTATTTTGAGCAAAACTAAAGTCGCCTTTAGCGGCTTGGACTGCGCTATAGTACATCACTGCAAAGTCAGATTCGATGGGGGTTGGAATATTGAGAATCCAGATCAATCGAATCGAAAAAGTTAAAGTAATAAGTGAAATAGTAAATACTATTTTTGACATATATTTATTCGCAATGTAACCAATAAGTAAAAGGAGTAGACCTATAATAATGGGTGGGACTATAACAAGGAAACGAGAATCGGAAGTACTTCCAATTATGGATATGGAATACCATGTTATGGCTGCATAAATAAATAGGCATAGTAGTAATAAACACTTTACAAAAAATGCATTGGCTTTTAGAGAAAATATATTTTGCATTATATGTCTAAACTCCTTAATGAATTTTATAAGTTATTTCAATGAAAATGGCCCTATGCAAACTTAACTTAGTCTGCATAGGGCTTGTTTTAAGAAATTAAGAGTTTTGTTGAGACCATTCTTCTACGTCCCAAACCTTTGTTATCCAATCTTCATAAAAGTCTGGTTCGTGACATACAAGTAGAATCGTTCCTTTATATGCTTTCATAGCTTTTTTAAGCTCTTCTTTTGCTGTAACATCAAGGTGGTTTGTTGGCTCATCAAATAATAGCCAGTTACTTTCTTCTCCCATTAGTTTACATAAACGAACTTTTGCCTGTTCACCACCACTTAATTGACTTAAAGGGCGAGAGATATGTTCATTTTTTAAACCACATTTTGCTAACATTGCACGGATTTGATGTTGGTCCATGCTAGGAAATGTATTCCACACATCATCAATCGGTGTTATATTATCAGCTTTTACTTCTTGTTCGAAGTATGATGGCGTTAGGAAATCACCAAGGCTTGTTTTACCGCTTAATGGTTTAATCTTGCCTAAAATCGTTTTTAGTAATGTTGATTTACCAACACCATTGCATCCAACAATTGCAATTTTTTCACCGCGTTCAATTGTCATCGTTAATTTTGGTAATAATGGATGTGTATATCCGATTTCTACATCTTCACCTTCAAAGACGAAACGACTACTTGCACGACACTCTTTGAAAGAGAATTCTGGCTTAATTGCCGTTTCAGGACGATCAATACGCTCCATGCGATCAAGTTGTTTTTGACGACTCTTTGCACGACCCGTCGTTGAATAACGAGCTTTGTTCTTCGCAATAAAGTCTTCTTGCTTTTTAATAAATTCGCGTTGTTTTTCATAAGCATTTATATGCTGATTTTTATTGATTTCCGCTAGCTCTAGGAATTTTTCATATGTCGCTGTATAACGCGTCATTTTTGTGAATTCTAGATGGAAAATAATATCGACACATTTATTCATAAATTCCGTATCATGGGAAATTAATAGGAAGGCATGAGGATATTCTTTTAAATAATTTGTTAACCAATGAATATGTTCAACGTCTAGATAGTTGGTAGGTTCGTCTAATAGTAATACTTCTGGTTGTTCAAGTAGTAACTTTGCAAGTAATACTTTTGTACGTTGTCCACCACTTAATGCAGCAACATCACGATCTAAACCGATTGCATCAATTCCAAGACCACGAGCTGCTTCCTCAATTTTAATATCTAATAAATAGAAGCCACCTGCTTCAAGAGCATCTTGAATTTCTGCCATTTGCTCAAGAAGTTCCTCTAATTCTTCCGGTGTAGCAGTTCCCATTTTTTCTGTAACTTCATTTAAAGCTTTTTCCTTTTCAAATAAAGGTAAAAATGCATCTGCTAATACATCACGGATCGTGCGACCGGGTGTTAAAATTGTATGTTGGTCTAAGTAACCGTAATTTGTACCAGGTGTCCATTCTACACGACCTTCATCATGGATAAGCTGACCAGTAATTATATTCATAAATGTTGATTTACCAACACCGTTTGCTCCAACTAATCCAACATGCTCTCCTGCGAGTAAGCGCATGGATACATCTTTAAATAATGTACGATCACCAAATGTATGTCCTAGTTTTTCGACTGTTAATAAGCTCATAATATCCTCCGTCCAACTTGAAATAGTACCTTGAATCATGATACTAAATTCTTTCGTATAATGCTATCATTTCAAAATGTATATTTTTTCAAGAATTATGTTTCATTATTTTGAAAAAAATATATATGATGGTGATAAGTATGAGAGATTTATTGGAGAAGTACCGAAAACGTCGTAGCGTGAAGGGTTAGAAAAGACTATTTTGTCTATAATAGAAAGATAGATAAATAGAAGGTGCAATCAGTTTATTAAAAATGATTGCACCTTTTTTAGGGGAAATAAAAATTATTTAAAGTATCCACGGATAATGCCTCTTACTCGATTTGCATGGAATTTACGTTTATCGTTAAATATATTTTGCATCATGCGGAATATAGCGGCAACGACTGCACGTAAAAGGTAAGGAAATCCATAATGTAAACAGATAACTTTACCAAAACCACCAGCGTAAGAAATAGCTCTGTTTAATGATTGTTCATCTATAGTATCCTCTTTTACAGGATGGTACACGAAAAGATTTTTTCTAAATAAACCTATATAATTTTTTTTCATACCTCGTAGTACGAAATCAGTCTCTTCACCGGCACCATAAATTGTTCCAGATCCAACACCTAAATCTTCATTAAATGTGCCAACGTTTTGTACAAATTGTTTTGTAAAAAACAGAGCGAAAGAGGGGCCCATGAATCCATACTTATTATTTAGAATGATGTCTTTATCAGGCGCATGTATTAAAGATCCTGTTTTTTCAATGTTTGTAGTGTTTGTCGATATAAATTGAATATGTGCATTTGAGTTAAACGTTGCTACTATGCTCTCTAAGACATTCGTTTCGTAAATACAATCATCATCTGGAAAAGCAATAATATCGCCATTAGCAACTTGTAAGCCGATATTTCTTGCACGAGATAGGCCTTTAATAGGTGTATAAATATAGTTAATAGAAAAATTATTGGTATATTCCTCAAAGAGCTCAGAGATTGGAATGTCATTTTGATCTACTACAATAAGTTCGAAGTTTTTATAAGTTTGTTGTTTAAGTGACTTTAGTAGATCTAGAATATCATCACGTCTACCACAAGTGGCCATAATCAAAGAAAATTTCAATTTTAACAGCTCCTTTAAGAGGTTGCGTTTACACCTTTTTGAATCGTGCTTGTAGCTTTCCTAGTAGAGCTAATAGAATCTCATCTTTTGTTACAAATAAGATAAGAATGTATGTTAATCCGCATATTAATATTACTAGGGCGAATTGTATGATTTGTCCAGAGACTAATTTTTTTATAATAAACGCTATTGGTAAAAATGTTAGAGAATAAAATAGGTATTTAAGTTTTTGAATATCAAACAATGTATAATTCACTTTTAATTTCTTTTTTATATATATATATTCGAGAGTAATTAATCCAATGTTTGCAATGGTTGTTGTGAAAATTGCTGTTGTGGGAGTGAGTATATCGAAAAATATTAATGCGATATTGGATACTAAGTTGACGAATCCACAAATAAATAAAAAGCGCACCAAAATATTTTCTTTCTTTTTCACATAAATAATTTGATTCGATAAAATAGACTCAATACCTACTGTGATCATATAAAAAGCAAAAATAATTAAAGTATTACCAGCGGGAGCGAATTCCTTTCCACCATAAATAATGACGGCCGTATGGGCAATGAGCATTAGACCGATTGCCGCAGGAAATAAGGTAATGAAATATACTTTTGAAATTCTATTTAATAAAGATTCATATTCATTTTCAGCTGCATTTCCAGATAAATACGAAAGTCTTGGAATCGTGACTTGTACAACACTTAACATAAGTGTATTGATGATAGTCATAATTTGGAAAGCCATAACATAGAAAGCGACTTCTATTTTTCCTGCGTATGCGCCTAAGACAAGTCGATCTAATTGTGTGTACAAAATACTGGCATTTGAAAAAATAACGACTAATACTAAGGGTTTTAAATGTGGAATAATCGTTAAGTTAGAAAAATCAAATTTGACTTGGCGTTTCACATATATAAAACTAATAAAATGATTTAAGAATGTTGAGAGCACTAATAAGCAGGCAAATGTTTTATAATCATTCACTCCATGAACTAGAGAGAAAAGAAGTCCAACATAGATAAGTCGAACAACAATTGTTTTTTTAGTAATGAAATCATAATTTTCATATGCTTCATTGTACCACTCCACATAAAATATATTTGAAATGAAATTGAAGCCGAAAATTAGAAGGACAGGGAATAAGTTTTCGTTACCGTATCCAATGTAACTAAAGAGTAAAAAGGATAGTAAAGCCAAAATACTAGTCGTAAAGTTAATTACATAAAGACTTGTAAATAACTTAGAAACTTTACTTTTATCATTTTTTATTAAACTAATTTCACGTAGTCCGTATTGATATACACCAAATACTGCGAATATGAAAAAATAATTAAAAATAGTTTCGGCGTAGTTAACAGTTCCTATTGACTTGGCTCCTAGCATTCGATACGCGTAAGGACCAACTAAGATTGGGAGTATAATATTAAATGTATTGAGCAGCATTTTATAAAAGATATTAGAAATAATTGATTTTTGCATGATTTCACCTTTTCATTAAAGTAATACGATTTAATCAAAATATCATTTGTATCGTATTAAGAACCCTTATTAGAGCTAATTATTTGACTCCATATAAAAATATATTTGAAGTGTGAATAATTTTAGTATAATGAAATACATTTTATATACAGTTTTGAAGGTATAGTTTTTTTATATGTGCAATAAATCATCACCTTCATTTGTTAATTACGAGTATAAGTGTACCTTACATAAACTTTGTAAATCAACTATTGCTTGTATAGAAATATATATAAAATAAGTTGTATAAAAAAGAAAATAAGAATGGATATGCGTAGTTAAGATAGATATATAGGTTAAGGGGTGACTATAAAAATCGTAGTGGATGTTTGAATTGTTTAAAAAGCAATGAGCGAATATATATACTACATATTCGCTCATTGCTTTTTATACGCTCCAAGGTTTATTTAAAGTTAGTACTTCAGCCATTTCTTTACTTTTTAGACGTCCTTTTTTTCGATCTTCTGCACGTTCTAGACCAGTTTTGTGCAACCAATGTTCTTCTTCAGTTTCTGGCAGTACTTGCGGAACGGAAGAAGGTTTCCCATCTTTTAGAGCTACGAATGTAATAAAGCAAGTAGCAGCGATGCGACGTTCTCCTAATAATAAGCTTTCTGCGATAACCTTCACAAATACTTCCATAGATGATTTACCAGTATAACAAACAAACGCTTCGTAACAAACAGAATCAGCTTGTTGAATTGGTGTTAAAAAATTAACAGAATCAATAGATGCTGTAACGCAATGTTTTCGGCTATGTCTGGCAGCTGCAATAGAAGCAATACTATCAATTTCCGCTAATAATTTTCCACCGAATAAAGTTTGATGATTGTTCAAATCGTTTGGGAAAACACGTGTTGTTTTAATTGCTTTTGATTCTCTCATAAATTTCTTTTCCATATAATCAGCCCCTAGGTTACGTTTTCAATCAGAGTGACATGTTCTTTATGACATAAAAGGAGTGTTAGTTCCTATTGGATTTTACCAGATATTCAAATGAGTAAAAGTTATGGATAGAGAGGAAAGAATACTTCTGCAAGTATATTCATGCAACTGAAAGAAAATTTATTTTGTCTAAAGTGTAGTGTAAAAGAGGATTCGCTTACATTGCAAGTGAAAAGTGAAGAATACATATTTGTCATATAAATTCCCTATCAGCTGTGTGCCTATTCATGATAGAATCGTTGTGTTATGAATGGAAATAGAGGTGCAATGGACATATGAATCATATAAAAACAAATTTTTCATTTTTCTTCAGTAAAATAATGATCGGTGCGATGCTCGCATTTTTTGTTTATAGTTGTTGGTCAGCGTTTGAAGCAAGCAAGCAACTTTTGGGAGGAAGTAATACAAGTGTGACAATTGTATTGGCAATTTTCATTATCCTCATCTTGTTAGCGGCATCAATTTTACAATATCGTTTTACAGATAAACAATTTCTTATTTTTCTTATAAGTATATCTACAATTGTGAGACTTAGTGTGGTTCTATTTGTAGACGTTCCAGTAATCGGTGATATGAAAGCTATGTATGAGGCTGCAAAGCAGATTGCAATTGGTAATAATATAGAGAATGTAATGCAGTTACCTTTTATTATTTATGAATCGATTGTTATTCGTATATTTGGTGATACGGTATTTGTTTTACAGTTATTTAATGTTCTGTTCTGTACAGGAACCGCATTTTTCATTTATCGTATTGCAGCGATGATTTTTGGGAAAGAATGTGGTCGAATTGCGTCTGTGTTCTACGCTTTATATATTCCAAATATATTTATGAGTTCTTTATTAACGCAGGAATCACTCGCAATATTCCTATTTTATTTTGCTTGTTACATACTTCTACATAAAGGCTTAGAGCATCCTTATATGTGGGTGTTTTCGGCAATTTTATTTGCATTTAGCAATATGATTTTCCCAATGGGGTTATTCCTCCCTATTTTTATCGCTGTGTATGTGCTATTAATTGAATTCTTTCAATCAGCAACGAAAAAAAGAGTATTTTTAAAGATGATAGGGATACTTATTTTATTTTATAGTACTCATTTTGGTGTGAATTACGGAATTAAGACAATGGGAATGTCACAATATACGATTTCGAATGAGACGTATGTTCAATCGGTTTTAATCGGTAAAAATCAAAAAGAGGAAAAAATACCGGAAAATCAAACTGTAATAGAACATATTGATCAAAAGTTAAAAGAGATTGAGAGTGAAAGATTTAAACTGCTAAAACCAGTAATGAATCAGTTTTCAGATGAGGGGATAAATTCTATTCTACTTAAATATGAAAAACTTATATATGTAGTGGTAACGTTATTTATGACTGTAGCTTTATTATATTTTCTTATTAAGACACAACAAAACGAAGGATATGTGTTGTTCTTACTGTTAATTAGTGGATATGTGTTGTTAAGACTTTTCCAAGTACATATGGCATATTACAATATGATTGTGCCAGCCTTGTTTATTTTACAAAGCTTTGGTGTTTATATGAGTTATGTTTACTGTCAAAAAATATTTTTCAGAAAATAAAAAGAATCCATTTTGGATTCTTTTTTTGTAGATGGATGATTAGAGTTCATACAAAGGAGAGATGAAGAATCTCCACCCTTATATTTGTTTGCTTTATCGGTTTAGTTCTAGCTGCAAACTATCCGCTGTTAAGGCCATTTTTGAGGAGTCGTCTTGAATACTCTTCATTACCTGTGAAATAACTTCTAATTCATTTTCAATTTTTTTATTCTGGTCTTTAGAGTTAGACATATCTTTTACGATTTCTTGGAAATATTGATCTGTCGCATGCATACTATCTGTCCCTTCAGATACGAGAGAGCTAATTTGTTCTACGGAGGAAGAGACGTGGATAATTTGTTTATTAGTTTTTTCAACGAGCTTTGTAACGTTGTAGATAGATTCTTTCGTTTGCTCTGATAACTTTCGAATTTCTCCCGCTACGACTGAAAAACCTTTACCGAATTCACCAGCACGTGCAGATTCAATAGCAGCATTTAATGCTAGTAAATTTGTTTGCTCAGCGATTGATTTTACGATATCAATGATTTCGTTAATTTTATTAGAAATATCGAGAAGTTCACGAGTATCAGTAATGATAGTTTCCATATTTGTTTGAATGCTTTCCATACGTTTGTTTTGCAGATTTAATTGTTCTTTTCCTTTATTAGCCTTTTCTTCTGATGTTGTGGCTAATGATGTACCTGTTTTTGCAATTCCTACAATATTTTCTGATTTAGATGTTAACTGTTGAATAGAAGAACTTGTTTTTTCAGATACTGCTGCTAGTTCTGTTGCAATATGTGTAATCGTCATAGCTGTCAGTTCTTTTTCTTTTTCATGTTCTTTTTGAATTCTTTCATATTCGGATTCATAAGCCGCAATAACAAGTTCTTGTTCTAATGTAAATAATTTGTTTATTACATTTATAGAATAAGAAAAATCCTCTATTGTTGAAATTTTAGTTTGCAAAATCTTCATGACGGAACGGAATAATTCTTGATAGGCTGCAGTATACCATTTTCTATGTAAACCAATTTGTACATGTCTTCTTGCAATTTTAGCACGTTGTTCAATAAAATCTTCATACATATTACCGCTAAATAATTCTTTAATATGTGTTTTTAACGTTTGTTTTAATTTGGGAATAGAGCTGTAGCGTTCAATAACGGCAATTAAATTAGGTTGTTTTGTGATGTTGGTGTAGAATTTTTCAGTGATCCAATCTATTTCCTCATAAATAAACGGCTGTAATACTTTTACAATTTGTAAATCTTCCTTCGAAATATGTAGCATATCCATTTGAGTTTTTAGTTCAGAATTAGCAGGCACATTAAATATTATTTGTTGGCCTTTACTTAACTCAATTATACTGGTGTTTGTTTTAATTTTTTTAAAAACCCCAAGCATCATTCTTCCCCCTGTTTGTAAAGCGTTTTCAATTTTGTATTCTAATGTAATTATATATTGTTATATAAAATTACTCTACAGTATATGGAATTGTATATAAATTAAGAGAATTCTATGTAGAATTCTCTTAATGACCTTTATTAATTTTAGCATGTGTTTTAAAGAAAACAGGGAAATGTACATTATATATTACAGTGACGACACGAATAATGAATGTTACTAATAAACAAACATAGAAAGCTAATACGTGCGCGCCCATTGCATGTGTGATTAGGAAGCTAATTGCTCCTAAGATAGAAGCGATTGCGTAAATTTCTTTTCGGAATACGTAAGGGATATCTTGAGCGCAAATGTCACGCAAAATACCGCCTCCAATACCTGTAATGACTCCCATTGAAACTACTAAAAATGAGGCGTCAACGTGATGTGACATTGCTGCATTTGCACCAATAGCTGTAAAAACACCTAAGCCAACAGCATCAGAAAGCATAATAACGACTTGAAGTTTATTGATGCGTTCAAAAAACATACAAGTAAATAATGCTGATAATACGCTTACGAAAAAGTAAATGGGTTTTACAAATGCGACAGGAGGCAGGTTACCAATCATAATATCACGAATAATACCGCCGCCGAGCGCAGTAGCTACAGCTAAACAAAGGACACCGAATAAATCTAAATCTTTTTTTAAACCAACTAATGTACCAGAAATGGCAGCGGCGATAATGCCAAGAAACGTAAATATATCGATTAATAACATGGCTCTAATTCCTTCCTTATAAAGATGTTCCAGAGAAAAAATATACACTAAAGTTTTGGAAATAACAATGTATTTTCTTTACGTGTAAAAAAAAAGAATAAATTAGGAAAGAAAGCGTTTGAAAATACAAATTTATTACCTTTTCTATTATAAAAATTGGTATATAAATCGGATAGTTTAACAATAAGGTTATGCTATAATAAACATTTGAGATGGATAAAAAATGTTTATTTTATAGGTTGAAATTATGTAATAGTTATGGAGGCTTTAAATGTTAAAGGAAAACAGTATAAGTAGTAAATTTGAAAATTTCTTACTGATTTTTATAATGTTACAGCCAATTCTAGATTTACTCACGGCATTTTGTATAATGGTTTTAAAAATTGATACAACCATTGGAATTCTTACGCGTCTATTTGTCATGGGCCTAGGAGGAATATACATTGTATTCCAAGCTAGGAAAAGAGGGAATCTTAAGTACTTGCTGTATATAATTGGAATGGGTGCTTTTTTCACTATAGGACTAATTAATAATAAATTGGTTAAGGATCCTATCGTATTAGGGGAAGAGATTAAGTTTATAGCGAAATCTTTATATCCGTTTATCATGTTTACTTGCTATATTTTGGTCTTTAAATCACTTAAAGAAAATAGGCATTTTAAAATGCGAAACAATATTGCCTATGCAGCATTAATTATAAATATAGTAATGGTAGTTTCAGTTGTAACAGGAACAGATTATAACAGTTATGATTGGTTAAAGGTTGGTTCACGTGGATGGTTTTATGCAGGGAATGAATTAGGTTCAATTCTGGCGATTATTTGTCCAATAGTTGTTTTATATTCTATTGAAAAAACAACTAGTATGTCTAAAATATATTGCTGGATTCCTTCTATTTTGATTATTTTTTCATTGTTTGCTGTTGGTACAAAGGTTGGATTTGGAGCGATTTTTGCTACAATGATTATTGCGTTCATCATGTGTTTTATTCAGGCATTTATGCAACGTAAAGATACAAAGAAAAATGCATATGTATTAAATGGTATGATTGCAATGACTGTTTTTCTAGGGGTAATGGCATACACTCCTTTCTCACCATTTATGAAAAATATGGGGCTACATTTTCAAGTAATTGAGAAGCAACAAAATGAGAAGAAGGAAGAAAATGCGAAACAAGTAGAAGAATTGAAAGAACATAAACCTCACGTTATTGAGACGGAAAAAGAGAAAGAAATTGAAATTGAAAAAGAACAGAAAGAGGAAACACAGGCTATTATCTTTAGTGGCAGGGAATTATTTGAACAGCAGTATAAAGAGTACTATGAAAAAGCTCCTCTTTCTCAAAAAATATTAGGTATGGGTTATTCAGGTAATTATAAAGGTGAGCCCAAATTAATTGAACGAGATTTCCATGATTGGTTCTATTCATTTGGAATTGGTGGACTTGGGTTACTTTTACTACCTTTTGTATACTTTGGACTTAAAATTATTAGACTTGTATTGACTAAATTTAAACAATTATTCACTGTGAAATATGTATTAGTAATGACCGGAATAGGTTTAGCCCTAGGTATTTCATTTATAGCTGGTCATGTTTTAATGGCACCGGGTGTAAGTTTTTATTTAGCCCTTATTAGCGCATACCTACTTGTTGATTTGGAAATTGAATGATTAAAAAATAAAAGCTAGCACATGTTAGCTTTTATTTTTGTTATAGTAAGTAAAAATAAAAAAGTGTGGAGGAAATAGGAAATGAAAGTGTTACATATAAATGCTGGTGCAGAAGAGGGCGGAGGAAAAACACATATTATTTCACTTTTATCTCAGTTTCCGAAGAAAGAAGTGGAATTAATGGTATTCGAAGAAGGTGCGATTGCTAGAGAAGCGAGAGACCTTGGTATTCAAGTGCATGTTTTTACTCAATCATCTCGGTACGACCTATCCATTCTTTCAAGAATAAAATCATTTATTAATGAAAATCAATTTGACATTGTGCATACACATGGAGCACGAGCGAATTTCTATCTCTCCCTCTTGAAAAAAGGTATAAAAGCAAAATGGATAATGACTGTCCATAGTGATCCAACGTTGGATTTTATGCAGAGAGGATTAAAAGGGTGGGTGTTTACGAAGTTAAATTTACGTTCTTTCAAGAAGGTGGATTTGTTTTTTGCAATTACGGAAAACTTTAAGAAAAACATAATAAATCTTGGCGTACCAGAAGAGAAAATTTGTACGACCTATAATGGAATTGAATATGATAACGTTCCAGCAAAACCTTATGATAAAAGTGAATTTGGAATAGAAGAAGGAGTATTTACAGCCATTCAAGTAGCTCGTCTGCATCCTGTGAAAGGCCACCACATTTTGTTTGAGGCGTTACAAAAAATTAAAATACCAAATATAAAGGTACTTTTGCTTGGTGACGGACCTATAGAAGAAGAATTAAAAGAGATGGTGAAACAAAAAAAACTAGAGGATAAGGTGATTTTTCTAGGTTTTCGTACAGATTCAAAAGAATTATATGCATCTGCACACATTAATTTGTTAACCTCTTATAGTGAAAGTTTCCCTCTCGTTTTATTAGAAGCAGCAAATCAACGCTTAACCTCTATTGCAACAAATGTAGGTGATATGAAAAAGTTAATAGTTGATGATACGTATGGCTGGATTGTACCAATTGGTGATGTAGACTCGTTAGCAAGCGCATTAGAAAATGCTTACGAAAAATGGTTGAATGGTGAATTAGAAGCGATGGGAAATCGTTTATATAATCATGCATCTACTCAGTTCTCCCTAAAAAATTTGTATGAAGATACTTATAATGCATATAAAAAACTTTTACTGAAATAGAGAGGATAGTTAATCATGGAAGTAAAAACGGTTGATATTCTAGGTGTTCCTTTTTCTACAATGACAATGGATGAAACGGTCCAATATTTGAAGGGGCAACTAGAATTGGAGCGAACGCATACTTTTCAGGTAGTAACAGCGAATCCTGAAATTGTTATGTGTGCAAAAAAGGATGAAAAGTTCCATAAAACATTATTAAATACAGATTTAATTACACCTGATGGTATTGGAGTTGTAAAAGCAAGTGGTATGCTTGGTACACCTGTAAAAGAGCGTGTAGCAGGTTTTGATTTAATGTGTAATTTGTTTGCGAAGTTATCAGAAGAGAATAAACCAGTATCCGTTTTCTTATTAGGAGCAAAACCACATGTTGTACAAGCTGCAGCAGATCATTTAACGAAGACGTATTCAGCGGTATCTATTGTGGGTATACAAGATGGGTATTTTAAACAAGAGGACGAAGAAAATATCATTTCTCGTATTCAAGAAGCAAAACCAGATCTATTACTTGTCGCACTTGGTTTCCCGAGACAAGAGAACTTTATCCAAACTAATAAGCATCGTTTAGAAACGAAAATGGCTGTTGGAGTAGGTGGAAGTTTAGACGTATGGGCTGGAGAGGTAAAACGTGCACCAAAATGGATTCAATCGATTTATTTAGAGTGGTTTTATAGATTGTGTAGCAATCCAACGCGCTGGCGTCGTCAGTTAGTATTAGTGGAATTTTTAAAAGAAGTTATGCGTTCGAAAAAGTAGCGGAATATCGCTACTTTTTTATTTGGCCATTTTTGATAAAATGCAACTTTAATCAGTGAGGTTTTGTTCATCTCCTACTGATTGTTAGTCTTCACCAATCGGACATTTACTGGCAGTTGATCTTCAATCTAACTCTTTCGCTCCAGCTGAATTTTGAGGCGGGATAAGTATTTTATTTTTTGGGAATAGAAGAAGGAGAATTTTTTACACGAAAGTATTTTACTTATGTAATTCACACATGTAAAATGATGTGTAAAGACAGCTGTGTAAGGAGGACTTCTTGTGGGCAAGGTGAAAGAAATTTCGAAGCGAAAGCTACTTGGTATAGCAGGGCTTGGATGGTTATTTGATGCAATGGATGTTGGAATGCTTTCATTTGTAATGGTAGCACTGCAAAAAGATTGGGGATTAAGTACGCAAGAAATGGGCTGGATAGGCAGCATTAATTCGATTGGTATGGCAGTTGGAGCACTCGTTTTTGGAATACTATCAGATAAAATAGGGCGGAAATCAGTCTTTATTATTACATTATTACTATTTTCTATCGGTAGTGGTTTAACTGCTTTAACGACGACACTTGCGATGTTCCTTGTTTTACGATTTTTAATTGGTATGGGGCTTGGCGGAGAGCTTCCAGTTGCGTCTACATTAGTATCAGAGAGCGTTGAAGCGCATGAACGTGGCAAAATAGTTGTGCTATTAGAAAGCTTTTGGGCAGGTGGATGGCTAATTGCAGCCCTTATCTCGTATTTTGTTATTCCGAAATATGGGTGGGAAGTTGCAATGGTATTGAGCGCGGTTCCGGCATTATATGCTTTATATTTAAGATGGAATTTACCGGATTCTCCGAGATTTCAAAAGGCTGAAAAAAGACCGTCCGTTATTGAAAATGTAAAGTCAGTTTGGTCTGGGGAATATCGTAAGGCAACAATTATGTTATGGATTCTATGGTTTTCTGTTGTCTTTTCCTATTATGGGATGTTCCTTTGGTTACCTAGTGTGATGGTATTAAAAGGATTTAGTTTAATAAAAAGTTTCCAGTACGTACTTATTATGACGTTAGCTCAATTGCCAGGATATTTCACGGCTGCTTGGTTTATTGAACGACTTGGTCGTAAGTTCGTTTTAGTTACGTATTTAATCGGTACAGCATGTAGTGCTTATTTGTTTGGAGTGGCGGAGTCATTAACGGTATTAATCGTAGCAGGCATGTTACTATCCTTCTTTAATTTAGGTGCTTGGGGTGCATTATACGCTTATACACCGGAACAGTATCCAACGGTTATTCGTGGTACAGGTGCAGGGATGGCAGCAGCATTCGGTCGTATTGGTGGTATTCTTGGGCCGCTATTAGTAGGATATTTAGTTGCTTCACAGGCTTCACTATCACTAATATTTACGATTTTCTGTGGATCAATTTTAATTGGCGTAGTTGCTGTAATTGTACTTGGGCAAGAAACGAAGCAACGAGAATTAGTATAAGGTGAAAGTTTAATCGGTGAGGGATTTATCCCTCGCTGATTATTAGCCAGCACCAATTGTGTTTTTGGGGAAGTAACACTCATTTCTTCGCATTCAGTGAGTGTTACTTCCTACAAATAATGGAATAAAAGGGCAGGGGGAACCGTCGTGGTTTCCTTTTTTCTGTTTTTTTAGATAAATAATGGTATAGTAAGAAAAAGGGAATGTTTCTTATAAAAGCGAATGTATACAACAAGACATATGGACAAAAGAATTAGGTGGTTGAAGAAATGAAAATTTTACTGATCATGGAAGAAGCAGAAGAGCGAAGAAGTTTAGCTGAAAAATTTACTGAAAATATAAGGAATGTAGAATGTTTTGAAGCGAATACGGGAGCAGAATCATTATTTATCATGAAAAAGCATACACCAGATTTTGTTTTCTTGAATTCAAAATTACTAGATGGAACTGGTTTTGAATATGCGAGTTTATTAAGGGAAGTAAATTGTTATACGAAATTGATTTTTATGGGTGAAGATATAGAAGAGTCGATTACGGCATTTCGTTTTCAAGCATTTTATTATTTACTACGCCCATTTCGTGAGGAAGATTTGCAATTCCTTTTATATAGAATGTGTAAAGAGCAAGGCGAGAAAGCAAAGAGTTATTTGCGAAAACTACCGATAGAAGGTCAAGAGGGAATTCGGTATATTTTCCCTGAAGATATTGTATATGTAAGCAAAAATAAGGAAAACAAAACGGTTTCAATTTATACAACAAATAATCAGTATATTTCAACATATACACTTCAGGAGCTGGAAAATAAGCTAAATGTATATGATTTTTTACGTGTGCATAAAAGTTATTTAATTAATATGTCATATGTACAAGAACTAAAACCTTATTATAATGGCACATATAATCTGTATTTAGATAAATATGATGAGCAACCGATTCCAGTTAGTCGTAATTATGTGAAACGACTTCGAAATAAGATTGAATTATAGTAGGTAATGCGAATTTTTTAACATGATAAACTAAAAATCCTTCATGATAAGGAGGATTCAAATTAAATATTCAGAAAATTTAGTACAATCCCACTAAGCGATAGTATTGGGGGGATTGTATGTGAAAACATTGAAGTCGATTTTACTATGGGGAGTTATTGCAGCAGTAGGCGCAGGTGCTTTTGGTGTAATAGCTTTATCACAAGGTGAAACTATTAATGCCGTGTGGCTCTTAGTAGCTGCGGTATGTGTGTATGCAGTTGCTTACCGCTTTTATAGTAGATTTATAGCGAGAAAGGTATTTGGTTTAGATAATAATAGGCAAACGCCAGCCCATACATTAAACGATGGAAAAGATTATGTTCCGACAAATAAGTGGGTATTATTTGGGCACCATTTTGCAGCAATTGCTGGGGCAGGCCCTTTAGTAGGACCGATTTTGGCAGCGCAAATGGGATATTTACCAGGGACAATATGGATTATTGTTGGGGTAGTTGTCGCTGGAGCTGTACAAGATTTTGTAATTTTATTTGCTTCGATGAGACGGAATGGTAAATCTTTAGGAGAAATGATTAAAGATGAGATCGGTCCTGTTACAGGGCTTATTGCAATGATAGGCATTTTAGGCATTATGATTATTTTATTAGCGGTATTAGCATTAGTGGTAGTAAAGGCGCTTGTCGGAAGTCCTTGGGGAATGTTTACGATAGCAGCAACGATTCCTATTGCTATTTTAATGGGAGTGTACATGCGCTACATTAGGCCTGGCCGTGTTGGAGAAGGGTCAGTAATCGGAATTATTCTACTTATACTGTCTCTTATTGGAGGACAGTATGTAGCAGAGCATCCAACGCTTGCAAGCATGTTCACGTTTAGCGGTGAAACGATTGCTATTATGCTTATTGTATATGGATTTATCGCATCGGCCTTACCAGTTTGGATGCTTTTAGCACCACGTGATTATTTAAGCACATTTTTAAAAGTCGGAACAATTGTTGGATTAGCAATTGGTATTTTAATTGTAGCACCAGATTTACAAATGCCAGCAGTTTCGAAATTTATCGATGGAACAGGTCCTGTTTTCTCTGGAAACTTATTCCCATTCTTATTTATTACAATTGCTTGTGGTGCGGTGTCTGGATTCCATGCTCTCGTTTCATCAGGTACGACACCAAAGATGATTGAACAAGAGGGACACGCACAGCCAATCGGTTATGGGGCAATGTTAATGGAATCATTTGTAGCCGCGATGGCGATGATTGCAGCTTGTGTATTAACACCAGGAACTTATTTTGCGATTAATAGTCCCGCAGCACTTATCGGTACGGATGTCTCGCAGGCAGCTCAAGTTATTTCCTCATGGGGATTTGCTATTACACCAAATGAACTAAAAGATCTCGCTGTAAACGTTGGAGAGCAAACGATTTTATCACGCACAGGTGGTGCACCAACGTTAGCGATAGGTATGGCGTATATTTTCTCACAAGTAATAGGTGGAACAGCCATGATGGCCTTTTGGTATCATTTTGCAATCCTTTTTGAAGCTCTATTCATTTTAACGACAATTGATGCTGGAACGCGTGTAGGCCGATTTATGATTCAAGATATTTTAGGACATGTATATAAGCCATTTGGGAAAACAGATTCTACATTAGCGAATGTGATAGCTACAACGTTATGCGTATTAGGATGGGGTTATTTCTTATACCAAGGGGTAGTTGATCCGCTTGGTGGAATTAATACATTATGGCCACTTTTCGGTATTGCAAATCAAATGTTAGCAGGTATTGCATTATTACTTGGAACGACAATTTTGTTCAAAATGGGGAAAAAGGCATATGTTTGGGTGACACTTATTCCAACTGTCGGATTGCTTATTGTAACGATGACGGCGGGTTATCAAAAGCTATTTCATGAAAACCCTAAAATAGGATTTCTATCTCATGCAAAGGTGTTTCAGGGAGCATTAGATGAGGGAAAAGTGTTAGCACCAGCTAAAAATGTCGCTCAAATGAAACAAATTATTTTCAATGATTATATTGATGCAGCGCTTTGTGGGATTTTTATGATAGTTGTAATCGCTGTATTAATTTCTGCAATTCGAATTTGGATTCAAGTATTAAGAAATAAGCCGATGCCGTTAAAAGAGGCGCCATATATTTCTAGAGATGAAAGTGAGTCGAGGAACTATGCTTAAACGACTACGGAAAGTATGGGGAAAAAGGAAACACTTTATTAGTTTACTCGTTGGGGTACCAAGCTATGAAACATATGTAGAGCATATGAAAAAGCATCATCCAGAAGAAGAGGTTGTATGTCAAAAGCAATTTTTTGCTGAGGCGCAAGAAGCTAGGTTTAATGCAAAAGGCGGAAAGATATCACGTTGCTGTTAACAAAAAAGGACGAACTTTCGTCCTTTTTTGTTTTTTGCTGTTTCACGTGGAACAGCAAAAAATAAATAAAAGCTTTGGGAATTATAGGGATTTCGTATACAATAAAATAAGGAAAGGGATAGATGGAAAAGTAGGGAGATTATTTTATGTTAAGGGATCTATTTATAAACACAACAATTATTCTTTCCTTTATTTTTATTGGAGGTCAGCTTTTAAGAGACAAGCCATTAAAAGAAGGGTTCTCTTTTTGGCAGAAATGTGTAGTAGGTGTTTTTACTGGAATATTAGGTATATTACTAATGTATTTCGGTGTTCATGTTGGTACTATCCTATTGGATTTACGCTACATAGCCGTCATTCTAGCCGTTATAATTGGAGGACCAATAGCGAGTACTATAGCTGTTAGTATGATTTTAGTAACTAGATTATTATTTATGGATTATTCATTAGCTTCTCAAGTAGCTTTTTATACAATCATTGCGATAGGGATAGGTAGTATCTTTATTTCGCGTATGAAGCTTTCTTTAGCAGAAAAGTGGGCATGGTTACATACATATATTTTATCTATTCTAATCCCAGCGCTATATATATGGTTAATTAAAGACATCCACATAGTGGGATTATATTTATTTTCTAGTATTGTTACAGGATATATCACGTTTTTTAGTGCAAATTACGTATTGCAATCTAATGAGTTATTTCAAACGATGAAGCAATACGCAACGATAGATGCATTAACAGGTCTAGGAAACGTAAGGCAATTTGATTTAGAGATGAATCGTCATATTAGTAATAAACGTATGAAAAATGATTCACTTTGTTTACTACTTATCGATATTGATCACTTTAAGCATGTAAATGATACGTATGGACATCCTGCAGGAGACGAAGTATTAAAACAAGTAGGGCGTATTTTAAGAGAAATTTCAACATTTCCGGATTTGACTTTTCGAAAGGGTGGAGAGGAATTTGCACTTTTGATACCGAAGAGGGAAATAGCTTATGGGATTTGTATGGGGGAGCAAATTCGTACAGCTGTTGAAAAACATTCATTTCAATTGTTAGATGGAACAAAAATAAAAATTACGGTTTCAGTAGGGATTTCAGAGTTTGAGTCATCACCAAATCAATTTATTCAAGCAGCTGATGATGCATTATATTACTCTAAAAGAAATGGAAGAAATCAGGTCAGTTCTGCATCTTAAAGGTAAGATGACCAGAAGATGTAAAGCCCCATAAAAATACCCACAGAGGCAATGTAAGAACTCTGTGGGTATTTTTATTCATATGTTAGACAAGTTCTTTTGATACAACGAATTTACGATATGCACCGTGATGTGTTGGGCCCACGTATTCATTAATTTTGAATGAATAGCGGATAGCCGCTGTGATAAATTCTTTAGCAGTTTTTACTGCTTCTTTTACGGATTTTCCTTTTGCAAGTTCTGCTGTGATAGCAGCAGAATATGTACAACCTGCGCCGTGTGTATTTGTCGTATCAATTTTTTCTGATTCTAGAAGATCGAATGTTTCTCCATCATATAGGACGTCGATTGCAGTTTCTGTACCAAGCTTGCTTCCGCCTTTAATTAGGACATATTTCGCACCTAAAGCATGGATTTTCTTCGCTGCTTCTTTCATGTCTTCAAGAGAATTAATCTTTACGCCACTTAATTGGTAAGCTTCAAATAAGTTTGGCGTTACAACTAATGCTTTTGGCACAAGAACGTCACGTAAGCAGTCATTTGTTTCAGGATGTAATGCTTCATCGGCACCTTTACATACCATAACAGGATCAACTACTACATTTTTGAAATTATGCTTTTCGATTGTTTCTGCAACCATTTCAATAATTTCTACTGATCCAAGCATACCTGTTTTTAAAGCATCTACTCCAACACCGTCAATTGTTGTTTCTAATTGTGGTTTTAATGTAGAAGCTGGGATTGGGAATACGTTATGTGCCCAACCGTTATGTGGATCCATCGTTACGATTGTCGTAAGAGATGTCATTCCGTATACACCAAGTTCTTGGAATGTCTTTAAATCTGCTTGTATACCAGCACCGCCACTTGTATCAGAACCAGCGATAGTAAGTGCTTTATTTAATGTCATTATGAAAGCCCCCTCAAGTGATATAATGAAAACTATGTTTTCACCATTATATCAATGTTACGAATAAGTACAAAGTGAAAAGTAGATGATTTATTTTAGGAGCTATTTAAAATTTTGCGTGTAGGAGACTGATTATGTTTCGAGATAATCGCACAAATGAATTAGTTATATTAAAAGAAATTGCAGAAACACTAAATACATCAAATGATACATACCATGTATTGCAAGCGGTGCTAGAAAAATTGCTTAGTGTAACAGGTTTAACGACAGGATGGATTTTTCTTGCGGATGAAAATGGGAAGTATACGAAGTTGATTGATTACCAGTTGCCAGAGGCACTTACATATGAAAATAAACGTCCGATGTGTGAAGGGGAATGTTGGTGTTTACGTGGCTTTGTGGATGGGAAATTGGAGAGAGCCGTTAATATTATTGAATGTAAAAGAATTAATAATGCAATTGAATATAGTTGGGGAGATACAGAAGGCATTCTTCATCATGCTACGGTTCCTTTAAAGGCTGGAGGAGAAAAGTTTGGTGTGTTAAATGTAGCAAGTCCTGGTAAAACGCATTTTTCGGAAGAAGAATTAGTATTACTTCAATCGGTTGCTTTCCAAATTGGGACGGCCTTAAAGCGAACAAAATTATATGAAAATGAAAAGCGAAGAGCACATTATTATGTGAAATTGGAACGTTTTATTCAAGATTTAAAAACGATTCATAAATTTAATGTATTACCTGAAAAAGTGGTAAATCATATAGGTGAAGTATTTCAATGGAATCAAGTGGCTTTTTTTATTAGGGAAGAAAAGGAATTATCTTTGCGAGCGTCCTATAGTCAGGAAGAGTTACAAGAGGATGTAAAAGAAGCGGCAAAGAAGGCGTTAGAACAAGATGAGCCGGTGCTACTAAAACATCAAATTGGGCATAGTGTACATCTAAATAGAGCTGTTATTGCTACACCAATACATATTCAAAATCATATATTTGGTGTTTTATGTGTTAGTTTGAATAATGGAGAATTTGATGTTAACACAATAGATGTAATCCAAGCGCTATCGAATCATGTCTCGTTAATAATCGAGAATTTAAGATTAAATGAGCAGCGCCGTGAACTTGTACGAATGGAAGAAAGGAATCGGTTGGCAAGAGATTTACATGACTCAGTCTCACAAAAGCTATTTTCGTTAACCTTTATGACAAAAGGCGCTGAGGCAGTTTTAAAAGGTCAAAATGAAAAGGTAGATCAATCTTTGCATGAGATGCGTGAATTAGCACAAGGAGCTTTAAAAGAAATGAGGACATTAATTTGGCAGCTTCGTCCGGCAGGATTAGAGAAAGGGTTATTACCTGCTCTAAAGCAGTACGGTGAAAACTTAGGATTGAAGATTAGGGAGCAAGTTACTGGTGTTCGTGACTTACCTCGTGTAGTAGAAGAAGCACTGTGGCGCATTGGACAAGAGGCGCTAAACAATGTGAGTAAGCATGCAGGTGTAAAGGAAGCGACGATTTATTTTAAAGTAACTGAGAACAATGTATCATTAGAGATAGTGGATCAAGGTAATGGGTTTATAGAAAAGGACATAAAAGAGAAGAAGTCACTTGGCATGACAACGATGCGCGAAAGAGTAGAACTAATTGGTGGAACAATTAAAATTGTAAGTGAAAAAAAACGAACAAGTATAAAAATAAATGTACCATTATGATGTGAAAATGAGGGAAGTTTGTGAAAATAAAAGTATTATTAGTTGATGATCATACAGTCGTTTTAAAAGGATTAGCATTTTTCTTAAGTACACAGGAAGATTTAGAGTTAGTTGGAGAAGCAAATAACGGGAAAGAAGCATTAGTGAAAGTAGGAGAAACAAATCCTGATGTTGTACTAATGGATTTATATATGCCCGAAATGGATGGCGTTGAGGCGACAGCGTGTATCAAAAAAGAATATTCTGATGTGAAAGTAATTGTATTAACAAGCTTTTCTGATCAGGCGCATGTTTTACCAGCGTTAAGGGCGGGAGCAAGCGGGTATATTTTAAAAGATGTAGAACCAGATCAACTTGTTGAGGCAATTCGTAGTGCGTATAAAGGGAATATACAGTTACATCCAGATATAGCAAATACTCTTCTCTCTCAAACATTACCTGTGGAAGAAAAGGAAGAAGAACCTTCTATTCAAGTGGATGTGCTAACGGCGAGAGAAAATGAAGTGTTGCAGCTATTAGCGAAAGGGATGAGTAATAAAGAGATCGCTTCTGTTTTAGTTATTACAGAAAAAACGGTAAAAGCGCATGTAAGTAGTATTTTGAGTAAGTTGAATTTATCTGATCGCACGCAAGCAGCATTATATGCAGTGAAAAATGGAATTGTATAAGACAAAAGTCGTAAGACCTAGTTCGCCTTTAGAAGGTGGACTTTTTTTATGGAAAAATACGTCTATGTGAGGACGAAATTGTCTTGATATAAAGATAAAATATGTTTGTAAGCAACAAAACAACAATTACAAGGGATACCTTTTTTGAAAGCATATAACAACAGAAGAGTGAGTACTAGGAGGAAAAACAATGGCAACAGTTTTATTTGTAAAAGCAAACAACCGCCCAGCGGAACAAGCAGTTAGTGTGAGATTATACGAGGCATTTTTAGCAAACTATAAAGAAGCACATCCAAATGATACAGTAGTAGAACTTGATTTATATAAAGAAGAATTACCATATGTAGGCGTAGATATGATTAATGGTACGTTTAAAGCAGGTAAAGGATTTGATTTAACTGAAGAGGAAGCAAAAGCAGTAGCAGTTGCTGATAAGTATTTAAATCAATTTTTAGAAGCTGATAAAGTCGTTTTCGGTTTCCCATTATGGAACTTAACGATTCCAGCAGTACTACACACATATATTGATTATTTAAACCGAGCTGGCAAAACGTTTAAATATACGCCAGAAGGTCCAGTTGGTCTAATTGGAGATAAGAAGATTGCATTATTAAATGCGCGCGGCGGCGTATATTCTGAAGGTCCAGCAGCTGAAGTAGAAATGGCTGTTAAATATGTAGCAAGCATGATGGGCTTCTTCGGTGCAACAAATATGGAAACAGTAGTTATTGAAGGACATAACCAATTCCCAGATAAAGCAGAAGAGATCATTACAGCTGGTCTTGAAGAAGCAGCTAAAGTAGCAAGCAAATTTTAATTAAAAATAGAATCGTCACTCAAAAAAAGTAGCATTAACAGATAAACGTTAATGCTACTTTTTTATATTTTAAGTTCCTCAGCCAGTTTTTCTAATTGGATTCGATCTTGTATGTAATAGGTTCTTCCGTCTTTTGTTAAGTAATTTTGCTGGCAAAACTGATTTAATACGTATAAAAGATGGCGGTAGCTGACATTTAAGTATTCTGAAGCCTCGGTATGTTTTTCTGTATAACTGTTGTTTTGTTCTGTTAATAGAATAAACGCCGCTAATCGATTTTCGAACGGATAGCTATTGTTTTTAGCGTAACTTTCTGTTCGGCTAATTGTTTTTTCGCCGATAAATTTGCATAATTTCTGTAGAAATATAGCATCTTGCAACAAAAGATGCTGACAATCTTTAAGAGGAAGCGCTAAGCACATACAATCTTCAATCACTGCCACTGTTTTCGTAACGGATTCTACGCCAATTAATCCTAATTCTCCAATGAACGAAGGTGCTTGAATAAAGTTAATTAAGGAGACCTTCCCGTTTTTGTGACTCATATATATTTTCGCTTTCCCGGAAATTAAGTAATAAAGATAAGGAACATCAACGCCTTCATTACATATCCTTTCTTTCTTTTGAAAGGAATGTAGTTCAGCGTAAGGTAAGACATCAAAAGAAAAAAGAGTATGGCAGTTGTAAGTTTGCATGTAATGAGAGATTTCGTCGCTATTTTTGCTGACTTTCATATTTTCACCTCATGTTTAGTATGAGATATCTCCTATTATTTTTACAAGAAGGAATGATACGATTTACGTAAATTTATTTTTGTAGAAAAGAGTGTGTGAAGGGCTTATGAAAAAATATAAAACATTGCTATTTGATGTAGATGATACATTGTTAGATTTTCAAAAGGCGGAGAAAGTGGCGTTACGTATGCTTTTTGAAGAGAAAGGGATTCCTCTAACTAGCGAGGTTGAAGTGCAGTATAAAAAAATTAATAAAAGTCTTTGGGATGCTTTTGAAGAAGGTGAAATCAACCGTGATGAAGTCGTAAATACACGGTTTTCGATTTTGTTTAAAGAATACGGGGAAGAGGTAGATGGGATATTATTCGAAAATAGTTATCGTAGCTACTTAGAAGAAGGAGACCAACTTATGCAAGGTGCGTTTGAATTTATAAATCAAATTCAAAGTGAGTACAATTTATATATAGTGACAAACGGTGTTTCTAAGACGCAAGATAAACGTTTACGTAATGCAGGATTACATGCCTTGTTTAAAGATATTTTCGTTTCTGAAGATACAGGATTCCAAAAGCCGATGAAAGAGTATTTTGATTATGTTTTTGAACGAATTCCTAATTTTTCTCCTAGAGAAGGGCTCATTATTGGGGATTCGTTAAGTGCTGATATGAAAGGTGGATATGTAGCGGGAATTGATACTTGTTGGTTTAATCCAGAAAAGAAATCAAATAATAGCGAGATTGTGCCAACATATGAAGTACAAAATTTTGAAGAGTTATACGCGTTATTGAAGCAACGTGTGTAATAAAAATAGGCAGTGGAACTTTTGTCCCTACTGCCTATTTTTATTCGTTTGTAACTTCGTTGTTTTTAGGCAGTGGAAATGCATTACCAATCGCTGCCGCTCCAAGCATTGGTAATAGTAAATTGAGCGGGAAAAACATGAGTAATAGTAATGTTATAGCAATTGGTTTTCTTAATGCATAGCTTGAGATTGCTGTCGTGACGATGGCTACCGAAGCGATTGGATCTATCGGGATAATGGAAGCTATAGCATATCCGATACTAGATCCAGCAAATATAATTGGGAAAATATGTCCACCGCGCCAACCTGTATTTAAACAAACGGCAGTAATACATAATTTTAAAACACCTGAAAGAAGTAGTACCCAGAAGGATAAGTGACTCCATTCAACGACTAAATCTTTTAATTGGTGTTCTCCTGAGAATAACGTGTACGGGAGAAAAGTTCCTGTAATTCCTAATAAAATACCACCGATAATTCCAAGCGATAGTTTGTATTCCCTGAAGGGATCGATTAATTTCTCTAATGTGAATTCAAATTTGAAATAAAAGAAACCAACTATAGCACCAATACTAGCAAGTGGTAGAAAGGCAATCCATTCATTAAGAGAAAGGGAACCTTCCCCAAAATTAACGATAAAGGATCCGCGATTATCGAATTTACTAAGTAATAAATAAACGGAAAAGCCAGCGAAAGTGGTAGCTAAATATACAATTGCTTTTTTTCCTTTAGAAAATTCGTTAATTTGCTCACCCTCATTTTCATTTGGAGCTAAATAACCGAATAATGGCGCGTTAAAAATTACACTTAAAGTAGCGCCAATTCCAACCTCTGTTAGTTCATTCATTCCTTTTAAGGCAAATGTAAAGCGATCTCCTACCCATGTACAAAGTCCACCGATAATTCCAACAAGTGCTGCTTCGGGACCTAAGCTAGCTCCAAATATTAAAACGATAATCGCAGTTAAAGTAGCTTTATGTATAAAACGGTATTCAATTCTACCTGTTTTTTTATATTCACCCATCACTTCCGGCATAAGACGTGGATATGTGCCGAAGTATTTTTGGGTTAAACCAACGAGAATACCACCGATAGTTGTTACACAAATAGTGTAATACGGGGGAGAAGAGAAAATAGTAGGTAAGTATCCCCAAATAAAGTGAATGCCGATATTTATTGTAACTAAAAATAGCCAGACTGTAGCTCCTACTATAGAGCCTAAAAGAATGCCGTATAGGACGATTATATAGTGCATGTCCTTTGTGTTTGTCATGTGATACCTCCGTTATGTAAGTTTTAATGTCGAAAGGATTAAATATGCTACTGTGAAAGGAATATGTATAGTATCTTTTTGAGAGGTTGGCTTATTCAATATATTGAGGTCTCGTGAGAATTTGAAATGTATACAGTTAAACTACTTACTTAATTTTATATAGTAATCGTGGGTTTTGAAAGGTCTTTTTCAAATAAATATGGAATATATTTCTTTTGTTATGCATGTCAAATTCTTTGTATTTAATTTAGAACATTCAGAAAAACTAATTGACATTAGGAAATTATTGCTATAAAATCAACGGTAATTGCATAGTCTTATCAAGAAAAGGTGGAGGGACAGGCCCGATGAAACCTTGGCAACAGCCGTATAACGGAATTGTGCCAAATCCTGCAGGTAATAATCCTGAAAGATAAGAAAGAGCCTTTAGAGCGTGTTTTCAAACTGCTCCTTTCTTGTTTTCAGGAAAGGAGCAGTTTTTTTATTTTGTATAAAAGAAAGGAGAATGAGAGATGGGAGAATCATGGGGAAAAGGAACAATTTGTGTGCAAGGTGGCTATACACCAAAGAATGGTGAACCGCGTGTTTTACCACTTTATCAAAGTACAACGTATAAATACGATACTTCAGATGATTTAGCAGCGCTATTTAATTTAGAGGCAGAAGGATATATATATACGCGTATTGGAAACCCTACTTTAGCTGCATTTGAGCAAAAGTTAGCGGATTTAGAGGGTGGTGTAGGAGCTGTTGCAACGGCTTCTGGGCAGGCTGCTATTATGCTTGCTGTTTTAAATATTTGTAGTAGCGGAGACCACTTGCTTTGTTCTTCCACAGTTTATGGCGGAACGTTTAATTTATTTGGAGTGAGTTTGCGTAAGCTTGGTATTGACGTTACGTTCTTTAATCCGAATTTAAGTGCTGATGAAATTGTGGCCCTTGCTAATGATAAGACGAAACTTGTTTATGCGGAGTCGTTAGGAAATCCAGCGATGAACGTTTTAAATTTCAAAGAATTTTCAGATGCAGCGAAAGAGTTAGAAGTACCTTTTATCGTGGATAATACATTAGCAACTCCTTATTTATGCCAAGCATTTGAGCACGGAGCAAATATTATCGTTCATTCTACGACGAAATATATTGATGGTCATGCAAGCTCTTTAGGCGGTATTGTCATTGACGGAGGGAACTTCGATTGGACAAATGGGAAATATCCTGAACTTGTTGAACCGGATCCAAGTTATCACGGCGTAAGTTACGTTCAAAATTTTGGTGCAGCAGCTTATATTGTGAAGGCGCGTGTTCAATTATTAAGAGACTACGGAAACTGTATGAGCCCATTCAATGCGTATATTAGCAATATCGGCTTAGAAACGCTGCATTTAAGAATGGAGCGTCATAGTGAAAATGCTCTCGCAGTTGCTAAGTGGCTTGCTAACCATGAACGTATTGAGTGGGTGAATTATCCGGGATTAGATAGTAATGAAAATTACTCGTTAGCACAAACGTATTTGAAAAAAGGTGCTAGTGGTGTTTTAACATTCGGCATTAAGGGCGGATTAGAAGCAGCGAAAGAATTTATCGCAAATGTAAAACTAGCAACTCTCGTAACGCATGTAGCGGATGCACGAACTTGTGTTATACATCCTGCTAGCACAACGCATAGACAATTAAGTGCTGAAGATCAGCGTCTAGCTGGCGTTACATCAGATTTAATTCGTTTATCGGTTGGTATAGAAGATGTTTCTGATATTATTGCAGATTTAGAAGCAGCGCTAGTCGGAGGCAAAGAACATGCCGATCATAATTGATAGAGATTTACCAGCTCGCAAAGTGTTGCAGAAGGAAAATATTTTTGTAATGACGAAGGAGCGAGCAGAAACACAAGATATCCGGGCATTGAAAATTGCTATCTTAAATTTAATGCCTACAAAGCAAGAAACAGAAGCGCAATTACTTCGTTTAATTGGCAACACACCGCTGCAATTAGATGTTCATTTGCTTCATATGGAATCGCATTTGTCCCGTAATGTAGCACAGGAACATTTAACGAGTTTCTATAAAACATTTCGTGATATTGAGAATGAGAAATTTGATGGACTTATTATTACAGGAGCACCAGTTGAAACTCTTTCTTTTGAAGAGGTAGATTATTGGGAAGAGCTTAAACGTATTATGGAGTATTCAAAAAAGAATGTAACATCTACGCTTCATATTTGCTGGGGGGCACAGGCTGGCTTGTATCATCATTATGGTGTTCCAAAGTATCCTCTTAAGGAAAAAATGTTCGGTGTATTTGAACATGAAGTTCGTGAGCAACATGTGAAATTGTTACAAGGGTTTGATGAATTGTTTTTTGCCCCGCATTCTCGTCATACAGAAGTACGAGAGCGTGATATTAGAGAGGTGACAGACTTAACATTATTAGCAAATTCTGAGGAAGCGGGTGTTCACCTTGTTATTGGGCAAGAAGGAAGACAAGTGTTTGCGCTCGGGCATAGTGAATATAGTTGTGATACGCTAAAGCAAGAATATGAACGGGACCGCCAAAAAGGGTTAAATATTGATGTGCCGAAAAATTATTTTAAGCATAATAATCCAAATGAGAAACCGCTTGTAAGGTGGAGGAGCCATGGGAATCTATTATTCTCTAATTGGCTGAATTATTACGTGTATCAAGAAACCCCTTATGTACTATAAAAAGATTGTGTAACACGTGGTAACGTTTTCTTTGTAAAGATTAGCTTGTATTTTTCTGAATGTTCAAAAAACATTGTTTTTCAGATTTTTTACTCATATAATTTCATCTAAACACAATTTTTGAGGGGTGGACAGTATTATGAAAGAAATTCAAGTTGGTTTATTAGGTCTTGGGACAGTTGGTAGTGGTGTAGTTCGTATCATTACAGATCATCAAGAGCGACTTATACACCAAGTAGGTTGTCCTGTAAAAGTAACGAAAGTACTAGTACAAAATATTGAAAAAGAGAGAGAGGTAGAGGTACCTTCTACTCTATTAACACAAGATGCAAATGAAATTTTAGATAATCCAAATATTGACGTTGTCATTGAAGTGATGGGTGGCATTGATGATGCAAAAGTATATATTTTGCAAGCTTTACAAAGTGGGAAGCATGTTGTGACTGCCAATAAAGATTTAATGGCGTTACATGGTGCGGAACTCTTAGCGGTAGCAAAAGATAATAAAGCTGATTTGTTTTATGAAGCAAGTGTAGCTGGAGGGATTCCGATTTTACGAAGTATCGTAGAAGGACTTTCTTCAGATCTTATTACGAAAGTAATGGGAATTGTAAATGGAACGACAAATTTTATTTTGACGAAAATGTCAGATGAAGGGAGAGCATATAACGACGTGTTAAAAGAAGCTCAGCAACTTGGATTTGCAGAAGCAGATCCAACATCAGATGTGGAAGGTTTAGATGCGGCAAGAAAAATGACAATTTTGGCTACCCTTGGTTTCTCTACAAATGTAGAGCTTGGAGATGTGAAGGTAAAAGGGATTACTTCTATTACAGAGGAAGATATTGAATACAGTAAGAGTTTAGGATACACGATTAAATTAATCGGTCTTGCGAAGCGGGATGGTGAAAAATTAGAGGTTACAGTTGAACCGACGCTACTTCCAAATACACATCCTCTTGCGGCCGTGCAAAATGAATATAACGCTGTATATGTGTACGGTGAAGCGGTCGGGGAAACGATGTTTTATGGACCAGGTGCAGGAAGTTTACCGACAGCAACAGCTGTTGTTTCAGATTTAGTAGCTGTAATGCAAAATATTCGATTAGGTGTAAACGGAAATAGTGCGGTATCCCCGCAGTATAAAAAGGTATTAAAAGAGCCAGACGAAATTGTTGTGAAGAAGTTTTTAAGACTTCATGTAAAAGATGAAATTGGTGTATTTGCAAAAATTACTTCATTATTCTCTGAGCGTGGCGTTAGCTTTGAAAAGATTATTCAAATGCCGCTTGAAGAGAAAGGGAAGGCTGAAATTGTAATTGTGACGCATCGTGCGTCTCTTGCTGATTATGATTATATTCTACATACGTTGCAAGGGTATGAAGAAATAGATTGTTTGAAAGCAAACTATCGAATTGAAGGGGATGCTAAGTAGTATCTCCTCTAATAAAAAACCTATTAAGCGGCTTGCTTAATAGGTTTTTTTCTATTCAAAATCTGCGTGCCAATTTGAATAAATGCTTGGATAATCCAGCCTGTTGTAAAGGATAAGATGATTGTTCCAAAATAGATAGGTCCATCTAATAAAAAGCTTAATGTTAAAAATAAAAACGCTAATGAAATTTCTGTTCTTCTAAACGTCCACTTCTTTTTCTCAGCAACTGTCAAAACGAAAGCTTCTTGAGGCGCCGCGCAAAGGTTTGTAGAGACGTAAAGACCGATTCCAGCTCCAACAAATAGATTTCCACAAATAAGTGTTATATATTTTGGAAGAGAGCGGATAGCGTCCATAATAGTGGTAATGGAACCAATCCAATCAACAAAAAGCGAAATAAGAACCATCGTTACAATTGTACCAATTGTTATTTGTTTTTTATTCCAAAAGAGTACGATAAGTGTAAATGCAAAATTAATTATGAAAATCCAAAAACCGATACTTATCCCAAAATTTTGATATAGTGCAATAAAGAAGGAATCATAAGGGCTAAGTCCAAAGGAAGTAATTGTCGTCATCATATTAATACCGATGGCGAGAGTGAGTAGACCGCCAATGAAAAATATATATTCTAATTTGAATCGAAGCATAGTTGTATATCCTTTCAACATGTATTTGCTAGGAAAGGATATATTGTGGAAAGCTTACCAGGTCAAGGGAGAATTTTTGCAGAGAAGGGGAAAATGAGATGACGAATATAAGGAAGATTGCTGAACTTGCTGGAGTATCTGTTTCAACTGTTTCACGTGTACTGAATAATCATCCATATGTGAATGAACAGAAACGAAAAGAAATTTTAGCAATTATAGAAGAATTAAATTATACGCAAAATGTGAATGCAATTCATTTAGTGAAAGGAAAAACGAATGTCATTGGTGTTTTATTACCGCACGTAAATGATCAATATTATAGCGCTATTATCGAGGGAATATCAAAGGAAACAGCAAAGAATAACTATAATATGATGCTTTGTCAGACGAATTATAGTGAGGAAAGAGAATTAGAAATTTTGAATATGTTAAAAATGAAAAAGCTTGATGGGGTTATTATATGTTCTCGAGCAAATAGTAAGGAAAAGCTTGAAGAATATACGAAATTTGGTCCAATTGTTATGTGTGAAGAAATAGACTCGAATTTCATTTCGAGTGTGCATATTGATTACTATAAAGTCTTTTCGCGCGGTATGAAGAGCTTAATAGATGCCGGCCATACAAGTATTGGGTATTGCATTGGAAGAAGTAATAGCATTAATAGTCAGAGAAGAAAACAAGCATATGAGGATTCGCTTCAACAGATTGCTGTAACACCGATAGAAGCCTGGAAGTTTAAGGGCTGTTTTACGGTGGAAGATGGACGTAATGTAATCAGGGAATGGGCCCATATGTCGGTAAAGCCAACTGCATTTCTTGTATCTTGCAATCATATTGCGGCGGGGATGGTAACGGAAGCAAAAAAACAAGGAATTCGTATTCCAGAAGATATTACGATTATCGGTTGTGATGATCAAGATGTCGCAGATATTTTAGGCATTACGACGATTTCGTATTGTAGTAAAAATGTTGGCGTGAAGGCATTTGAATTATTATATGAAAAGATTAATGATGAGAAAATAGATGTAAAGCACGTAGAGTTATCACCAGAATTAGTACACAGGGAAACAACATAATAGAGAAGTTGTGAAAATCGCTTTTCAAAATTGCGTTTGGTATAATTATGGACAATCTATGAGGGCTAAAAGGGGTTTTGATATGAGATCAAAAGTAGTAAAAGTAATTCTACTCATTACAATTGCATCTTTCTGTTTATTTGCATATGGTTTTGTTTCAGGGGTAAATGATGTATTAAATCCGAAAGCTTCAAATTTAATTAAAAAGACCGATGTAGTGGCAAAAGAGAAAAGGAAAACAGGAACATTACAAATCGTTAGTTTAGGTGATTCATTAACACGCGGTGTTGGTGATAAAGAAGGAATTGGCTATATTGGACGGACGAAAGAAGATTTACAAAAAGATTATAAGCAAAAGATTGCCTTAACTAACTTAGCGGTTAGTGGTGCGAAAATGCCTGACTTATTAAAACAAATTGAGAGTAGTGGCGCTCAATATTCAATTAAGCAAGCAGATGTAATCGTTTTAACGATTGGAGGAAATGATTTATTTCCAGGTTGGGAATCGCTTGGAAAGATAGATTTAGAAACATACCGTCCTGATACAGAAACATTCCAGAATGAAGCGAAGAAAATTATAGAAGAAATTCGTAAGTTAAATACAGATAGCCCTATTTTTTGGCTAGGTTTATATAATCCTTTTGAAGATGTAGAAGATTTAAAAGGGTCTTCAAACATTGTTGTAGATTGGAATGCATCTTTAGAAAAATTGGCGATAAATAATAAAAATGTGTATATTACACCGACATTTGATTTATTCCAAAACCGAGGGAAAGATTTATTATACTCCGATCATTTCCATCCGAATGAAGTAGGGTATACATATATGGCGGACCGATTAGTTCAAAATGTTACGAGTAAATTAAAACTAGAACAAGGAGGGGTAAAATGACGACGATACTTTCCGTACGAGACGTGAAGAAGGTAATTGGAAAGAAGACAATTGTAGAGAATATTTCCTTCGATGTAAAACAAGGAGAAGTGTTTGGCTTCCTAGGACCGAATGGCGCAGGGAAAACGACTACCATTCGAATGTTAGTTGGATTGATTAAAGAAACAGAAGGTACGATTTCTATCGGTGGTTATTCTATTAAGGAAAATTTCAGAGAAGCGATGCGTCAAATTGGGAGTATCGTTGAAAACCCAGAACTGTATACATATTTAACGGGATGGGAAAATTTAAAACAATTTGCCCGTATGCTGGGTGATATATCAGATGAACGTATTATTGAAATTGCTCAAATGGTTCATTTGGATGAAAGAATTCACGATAAGGTAAAAACATACTCACTTGGTATGAAACAGCGCCTTGGCATTGCGCAAGCGCTTCTTGGAAACCCAAAATTGCTCATATTAGATGAGCCAACAAATGGTTTAGACCCAGCTGGAATTAGAGAACTTAGGGAATTTATACATAAGCTTGTGAAAGAAGAAAATATGAGTGTGTTTATTTCAAGTCACTTGCTAAGCGAAGTACAAATGATATGCGATCGGGTTGCGATTATTCATAAAGGAAAAATGATAACAGTTGCCAAGGTTGAAGAGTTAATTAAAACAGCAAGTGATCGTGTAGAATGGATTGTTACACCGATTTCTAAGGCAAAAGATATGCTAGAAGATGCTGAAGAAGTAAGAGAAGTGAGTATAGAAGGTGACCGATTACTATGCCGCATGGATATCTCATCTATAAGTAGTTGGAATAGACACTTTGTAGAAAATGGGATAGATGTGCATAGTGTTAAGGAGCTTGTATTTACGCTAGAAGATTTATTTATTGAACTCACAAGGGGTGAGCAGCATGCGTGAATTTGCGAATCTAGTCTTAAATGAATCGGAAAAAATTTATCGTAAGAAACGTATTTTTGTTGTCATGCTTATTTTAGCAATCTTGATTCCACTTTTCGTGTATGCGCAGTATCGTGAAGTAGAAACGACACAGAAAAGACTAGGTACAACGGATTGGAAAGTTTCATTACAACAACAAATTGTTGATTCTCAAAACCGCTTGAATAACTCTAGATTACCAGAAGAATGGCGTGATTGGCTAAAGGTAAGAGTGGAGCAGCAACAATATTATTTAGATCATGATATTAACCCGATGGCACCGGGCGCACCAACTTTTGTAAGGGCGTTTATTGAGCAAGGAATTACATTGTTTATTCCGCTTCTTGTCATGATTGTCGCTATTGACATTGTTTCAGGAGAAAGAAGTGATGGAACGATGAAAATGTTGCTCACGCGGCCGATTCGGCGCTGGAAAATACTCCTGAGTAAGTACGTGACGATGTTATTTTTCATTTCATTCATACTGTTTCTTGTTGGTCTGTTTGCTTACGTATTATCAGGGCTTGTATTTGGATACTCAGGATGGAATTTACCTGTGTTAACAGGATTCGTCATTGATAAGGAAACGTTAAATACAAACTTTGTGCATCTTATTCCGCAGTGGCAATACATCTTAATGGCGTACGGATTAGCTTGGTTCGTTGCTATCGTTGTCGGAACTATATCATTTATGGTTTCTGTTTTAATTCGAAATACACCAGCTGGTATGGGCATTATGCTAGCCGCATTAATCGCAGGTGGTATTTTAAGCTCATTCGCAACATCTTGGGAAGGTGCGAAATATATTTTTAGTGTGAATTTATCATTAACGGATTATTTATCAGGAAAACTACCTGCATTACAAGGTTTATCCATGGGATTTTCTTTAATGAATTTAACTGTTTGGGGAGTTGTATCTCTTATTATTTCATTTGTAGTATTTACAAAGCAGGATATGGTGAATTAATTGAACAGGAAGTGAAAGTATGGAAAATGTTTTAAAAAATGATTGGGGACCATTATTGGCACCAGAATTTGAGAAAGAATATTATCGCAAGTTGGCTGATTTTTTGAAAGAAGAGTATAGTACACATGTTGTTTATCCGAAGGTAGAAGCTATTTTTAACGCTCTTCAGTATACAAGTTATGAAAATACAAAGGTTGTTATTTTAGGACAAGATCCATATCATGGACCGAATCAAGCGCATGGTTTAAGTTTTTCTGTACAACCTGGTGTTAAAACACCACCATCATTGTTAAATATGTATAAAGAACTTCGAGATGAATATGGTTATGAAATTCCGAATAACGGTTATTTAGTAAAGTGGGCAGAGCAAGGAGTATTACTACTAAATACAGTATTAACAGTTCGTCAAAGTGAAGCAAATTCTCATAAGGGAAAAGGATGGGAACACTTCACAGATCGTGTGATTGAACTGTTGAATGAACGTGAAAAGCCAGTTATTTTCATATTGTGGGGACGTCATGCACAGGCGAAGAAAAAGTTAATTACAAATTCAAATCATCATATTATCGAATCTGTACATCCAAGCCCGTTGTCAGCAAGACGTGGTTTCTTTGGTAGTAAACCATACTCTAAAGTAAATACGATTTTAGCTAATATGGGTGAAAGGAAAATTGATTGGGAAATTCCAAATTTGTAAATAAAAAAGGTAGTTAACAGTCGTTAACTACCTTTTTGTTATCATTGTTGCTCGTTCTTTAATTTTGCATCTAGTACAAAAGTACCGAATGGGATAACTGATGAAACAAATGCCCCAAGTGCCCATGCAATTGATTTGCGGTGTACGATTGTTACTTGAATTACCGCAAAGATAAATAGAATAAATAAAACACCATGAGCCATACCTGTAATTTTAACGGCTGTTGCAAATCCTGCAAAATATTTTAATGGCATTGCTACAAATAATAGTAATAGGAAAGAAATCCCCTCAATTAAGCCGATTGCTCTTAATCGTCCGATTGGTGTAGATAACATAAAGTAGCCTCCTTTAACGTATGCTTGTTTATAGTAAATTTGTATTCTTTTTCAAAATAAAATAGTCTATTTTGTTTCATTATATACAAAAAGAAAGTTTACACTACGAGAATAGTGCAAAGTTCAAAATATAGTCACAAAAACATGAGAATTTAAATAAAAACCTATTTGAAGTGTTTGACTTCAAATAGGTTTTATGGGTGAAAATATTAAACGAGCGCTTCTCTTTTTAATACAAATTTCTCTACAACTTTTGCAACACCATCGTTCATATTTGTATCTGTTACGTAGTTTGCAATTTCTTTAATATCATCTGGTGCATTGCCCATTGCAACACCAAGACCAGCGAATTCAATCATTGCCTGGTCGTTATAGCTATCGCCCATTGCGATAACTTCTTCACGCTTAATGTCTAGCTTTTGAATTAATTGGTTTAAGCTCGTTCCTTTTGTAACACCAGCTTCAGTAAATTCTAAGAAGAATGGTTTCGAACGCATAACGCTTAATTGACCTTCTAATTGTTTTTGTAGTTTCTTTTCTACTACAACAAGGCGTTCAGCTTCTTTATTCATTAATACTTTTACTACAGGCTCTTTAACAGCAGCTTTAAAGTCATCTACTACAACAATTGGCATACCAGTAATATCGCCCTCAATTTCAGTATAAGGATTATTTTCTTCCGTTACGATAGCATCGCCAATGTAAGTATGAATCCATACATCTTCATTTTTACTAATTTCAAATAGGTTGTGAACGATTTCAGGAGATAGCGTACTACTAAAGATTTCTTCGTTTGTTTTACAGTTAATAATTTTTGCGCCATTAAAAGATAGAATGAAACTACCGTATTCTTCTAAACGAAGTTCTTTCGCTACATTGCGCATACCAAACGTTGGACGTCCAGAAGCAAGTACAACTTTTACACCTTGCTCTTGTGCAGTCATTAGAGCCTCTTTCGTACGAGGTGAAATGGTATGGTCGTCACGTAATAAAGTATCATCTAAGTCTAAAACAATCATTTTATAAGTCATATTGAAAATTCCTCTCTTTGTTGAAATAGAAATAAAGTTTTATGAAGATATTGGGGAATATATAGTAAGACATCGAACTTCTTTATGTGAAGCTAGGAGAAGTTCTGTGTTTTTAGTATAAATTATCACGAGCACGTTGCCCATGATAATTTATACTGCTAATGCCCGATCGGTGAGAGCTAATCATTAGTAAAGATGAATAGCTCTCATTGATTAAAGTTTAACTTTATCATTATCGTAACAACTCTAAAGATAGAGTGCAATAATGGAAGTTTTCCAATTTACGATGGTTGTTTTTCTGTAGAACGAGAAAATAGTATTTCGAGCAAAATTGCCATTACAGATCCGAGAACAAGACCATTACTTAAAAACGATGCTAGAAACGGCGGGAGTGTAGAAAATGCTCCTGCTGGAACAAACATAACTCCGACTCCTGTAAAGATTGAAAGACCTGCTACTTTAAATAACCGTTCTTTATCTTGTACTGTTTCGTATTCGCGAAAGGCAAGACCAATCATGCTTGCAAATACAGGGTAAATGGCAGCATATCCGACTGCGACAGGTATCGCCGCAAAGAATGAAGTAATCTTTGGGAATATACTAACAGAAATAATAAAGCTTGACCCTAACATAAATGGGAGTCGTTTATAAATATTAGTCGTTGCAATAAATCCTGCTGATCCAGAAATCGCAACAGGTCCAATAGCTGAAAAAAGGCCTCCTAGTAATTGATTTATTCCTGTTATAATACCGGCTTGTTTGAAACGATCTGGTGCTGCATTCTTTTCATACTTAGAGACAATCCTTTGCACAACGCGAATACTTGCTAACATATTTGTTAGAAGTAATAGTGTAACGAAAACTACCGTAATTGCCATGTTCCATTCAATACGAGGCATTCCGAAAACAAATAGAGACGGAAAACGGATTATATCTGTCACAGGCGTTACTGGATTTGATAATCCGAAGCATGCGAATAATATCCAGCCGCAGACGATACTGAAAAGAACGGAATATTGTCCAATAATAGGTAGCTTCATGATGAAAAAGGATAGTAAAATAACAATGAGTGAAAGAATAAATACGTCAGCTTGTACCTCTGTATGTTGTCCGTCAAGACCGAACATTCCCTTTAAGAAGGACCCGCTAAGTTGCGCGACAAGAAGAAATAAATATGTTCCAATGACTGTCGGTGTAAAATAGCGGACTAGTTTATCGATTAGTCCAAAAACACTAAGAATAATACAAATGATACCACTTAATAGGAAAGCGTACTGAAGGACTTTAAGCGTTTCATTGCTGGATCCAAATAATACGACACCTAAACTTGCATAAAGGGAGAAAATACCCCACCAAAGTCCAGCAGGACCTTCTTGAATAGGAAGTTTATGCCCAAATATAGCTTGCAGTAGGCCAGCAAAGCCAAGAACAAATAATGTTCTTTGTACGAATGCAATAGCTTCAGCGCCATCGAGACCATAATTAGTTGCGACGCTAATTGGTACAATAAGGCTTCCAGCTAAAATAAATAGTGCCCATTGTAAGGCGGAAAGAAATGTTTTCATTATATCAACCTCTTTCATAGATTCCGTATCTAGTATATATGTATTTCATTTCCACTGGCAAAGATTGTAGATAGAGAAAAGAGTTGAAGCGCAATATGAATGCACGGAAGCAATTATGGATAGCAGTTATATGTATGACTTTTGTTGTAATTCTAGGAACGCTAGGATTTATGATGATTGAAGAGATTAGTTTGTTTCAAGCATTTTGGATGACGATGATTACTGTATTGACTGTTGGATACGGAGATGCCGTTCCTGTAACGCAAGCGGGGAAAGTATTTGCACTCCTTATTATACCTGTTGGTGTCGGTATTGTTACGTATGCAATTGGTGTAGTGGCAGCTATGATTATTGAAGGGAATTTATTTCATGCAGTACGGAGGAAGAAGATGGATAAACAAATAGCACAGTTACAAAATCATATTATCGTATGTGGTTGCGGTAGAGTGGGGCTTCAAGTTGTACATGAATTGCAAGAAAAGAAAATCCCATTTGTCGTTGTTGATAAAGATGAGAGTATATTGGAACAGGAAAAGCTTTTATTTGTACACGGAGATGCAACGGAAGACCAAGTATTACATCATGCTGGAATTTCAAAGGCAGCTGGTTTAGTTGCTATCGTAGCAAATGATGCTGAAAATGTATTTATTACATTAACGGCAAGAGGGCTAAACGATGCAATTAAAATTGTGGCAAGAGCGGAAAAACCAGAAACCGAAGACAAATTAAAGCGTGCTGGGGCAAATAAGGTGATTAATCCATCTAGCATGGCAGGAATTCATATTGCAAAAGGTATTGCGAATCCGCTAACAGTTCATTATATTGATACAGTACTATATGGCATGGAACAGTCATTTGTAATTGAAGAAATTGCAGTCGGCAAGGGTTCTATTTTAGCTAGTAAATCGTTACTAGAGAGTGATGTGAGAAATCAATTTGATGTAACAATTTTAGCGATTTTGAGAAATGGGGATGTTATACATAATCCAACGGGGCAGGAAAAACTACAAGAACATGATATGATAATAGTGTTTGGTTCAGTAGAGAAGCTAGGACAATTTGAGAAAGAACTACAAAGTAAGAGGTGACAAGGAATGCAAATATCGAGCGATAAGATTTTAAATAAAATGGCGAATGAAATTGCAAAGGCAAAAAGCAGTGAAGGGCAACAATCAAAAGCGCATTTATTAGTTGTGCGAGCGTTATGTGATTTATTATTAGATGAACAAGCTGAGCCTTCTATGTATAGAGAACCTGAGATTCCATCACAAGTAATTGGATCTCAGCCTATGACGACAGTTCAACCAGTTATGCCGGTTTCGGGAGAACCTGTGTATATAAAAGAAGAAGGCGCAAACGGTAATTCTTTATTTGATTTTTAGAAGATAAATCGTTTGGCTTATATGAAAAAATTGCTTATGATAAAGGTAAAAAAAGGGGAATTAAGATGAAAATTTTCTTTTTACTAGGTTGTATTGCGGCAGGGCTATCTGTTGCGCTAGGGGCTTTTGGAGCACACGGTTTAGAAAATAAAGTTTCTGCAAAAATGTTAGAAGTTTGGAAAACAGGCGTTACATATCAAATGTTTCATGCAGGTGGACTATTCGTAGTTGCTTTATTAATGGATAAAATTCAATCATCACTTTTAACTACTGCTGGCTGGCTTATGGTAGCTGGGATTATTATGTTTTCAGGTAGTTTGTATGCATTAAGTACGACAGGTATTAAGTTCTTTGGCCCAATTACACCTCTTGGTGGTGTAGCGTTTATCGTGGCATGGATCTTAGTCGGAACTGCAGTTGTAAAAGGCTTATAAAAAAACAAAAGCTGGCATATGCCAGCTTTTTTTATGGTCTTGGAGCATAAGTTGCTTGTTGACTAGGTAAATACATAATTTCTTCTGGGAATTCTACATAATCTAAGTAAATCATTAGTAGTAAAAAACGTTTCCCCGATTGCGGTTCACTAATAACGATGTGATCACGTCCAGCTGCCTCAATAATACCTGTATAAGATTGTGTACCGAGTGAACTACCACGCTCATAAGTCATTACTACGGTGGCTTGCTTGCCTTTGTTCAAGCGAAGAATATTTTCAATATACGACTGTTCTAATGGTAACATGCCTTGAGAAACGGCATATTGAGCTTGCGCAGCTTGTTGTTGCATCGCTTGCTGTTGTTGCTGTTGCTGTGGGGTCATTTGTTGCTGTTGTGCATAAGTTCCAGATGGTTGATAAAAACCTGTTCCATAATAAGGGTTTTGTTGCTGTGCCATTCAAAAATCCCTCCTCGTTTTCATTCCTTAATATACGCTAGGGCAATCCCCGGCAGATGGTTGGAAGAAGCAGTGCTTTTTAAAACGTCCAGAGTTTTGTTGGTCATACCAAGTTGGTGGGCAAGGACCTTCAGGTCTAAAAAACCATAAGGCGAAATTTGCAGGCCAAAAACGTTGTCCTTGAATCGTTCGCCTTGCTAATGCGATATCTTGTTCTCTTGCACGCTGATAAAAATACCCTTTTTGCGTTGCCTCAAAACCGCCAGGATTTTGATAAACCATTTGACGTAAATTACGTATTTTTTTAAAATCTAAACAATTTCCGCGGACACGATTTACCCCTACGTTTCCGACCATTAACATTCCTTGTTGTCCTTCTCCTTCAGCTTCAGCACGCATCAGTCTAGCTAATAACTTTACATCTTCTTCGTTATAAGCAATAACACCCATTATGTGTCACCTCTCTTTTTGGAATACCTTGTGGAAAGAGGTTTATTTCTAGATGAAGTGTGTAACGATTACTAGTTCATACGTATGAGAAAAAGGACTCAGATATGACAACCAAACGAAGTTTTACATGGAGAGAGGAAAATAAAAAAAGCTAGCGTGAGCTAGCTTTCCATCATTAAAATACTTTAGACCATAAGTTTGAGAAGAAATCTCCGATAGAGCGCATTGTTAATACGAACCAATTTGCCTTTTCAACTTCTTCTGTCGTTTTTGCAGTAACTTTCATCCTTTTACTACCGTCTAAGAAACCATATTTATCAGTTGATTCTAAAGTAATTGAGCCTACTTTGGCATCTTTCTTAATAGGAGCAACTAAATGTCCATCTTCAGCAAGAGATTTATCTACTTCAGTCTCAATTTTATAAGGATCTTTGCTACCTTTTTTCGCGATTACTGTTATTTCTTTTTCCGGTACAACAGTTACTTGATCTTCTTTACCTTTTACTACAGAGATTGTATTATTTTTATCAACTTTTAGCTTTTGTTTTTCGAAGTTATTAAACCCGTATTCGATTAATTTACGAGATTCTGTGAAGCGCTCGTCCATTGATTTTGTTTTAATAATAACTGAAATAAGACGTACATCACCACGTTTAGCAGTAATAGTGAATCCATATCCAGCGGTATCAGAACTACCAGTTTTTAAACCATCTGTTCCTTCATAAGAGAAAGCAGCACCTGGTAACATCCAGTTCCAGTTTTCCATACGAATTGGTTTCGGATGATTATCTGGGAAATTTCTAAATCTTTGTTTTGTATCCTCTAGCATTTCTGGATACTTTGTAATCATTGTTTTTGAAAGCATACCCATATCGCGAGCTGACATGGAATTTTCTCCATTCGGATCCGTTCCCTCAGGGTGTTTTCCTTTTAAGTCAGCGTTATTTAACCCAGTAGCGTTTACAAATTTATATTTCTTTAACCCTAGTTTTTTTGCATGTTCATTTGCAAGATTCAAGAAGTTCTTCTCACTTCCTGCAAGAAGTTCTGCTAAGGCAATACTAGATCCGTTTGCAGAGAAGATAACGATAGAATGATATAATTCTCTTACAGTATATTGACGTCCCTTTTCAAACGGAACGTTAGAGAATTCATTATTACGTGAAACTTCATAAGCATAATCAGAAATGTTTACCTTTGTATCCCAAGTAATTTTTCCTTCTTTAATTGCTTCTAATACGGCATAAACAACAATTAATTTTGACATACTAGCAATAGCTAGTAATTCATCTGGATTTTGTTCATGCAGTATTTTTCCTGTATCTGCATCAAATAAAAGTGCAGCTGCCGCCTCAATGTGTATTTTTTCTTCCGCATGGGATGTTGTTACTCCTAAGGAAGAAATTGACAATAAAAACGCTAGTAAAATAGACAAGATTTTCTTCATATAGATTATCACCTTCGCATCGTTATTAGCATGTAGCTCGTACCATTTTAGCATAAATTTGGATATAGAAAGGTTACAATTTTGTAAGGAAATTGAAAAGAATTTGTCCATTTTTGTTCAAATTTGCAGAGAAAAGAAGTATTTTGAGGAGAAATATAGAGGGTAATAAAAAAAGGAACGAAATTCGTTCCTTTTTCACGATTTATATGTGTAAAAATTTCTCTACCTTTTCGTCTGGTAAAATGTTTCCAACGAAAAATGTTCCGAATTCACCATAACGAGCACTTACTTCATCGAAGCGCATTTCATATATAAGTTTTTTAAATTGAAGAACATCGTCAGCGAATAATGTTACGCCCCACTCAAAATCGTCGAATCCAACTGACCCTGAAATAACTTGGCGTACCTTACCTGCGTACTGGCGACCAATTTTACTATGACTGTACATCATTTTCTTACGTTCTTCCATAGGAAGCATGTACCAGTTGTCATCACCTTGGCGACGCTTGTCCATTGGGTAGAAGCAAATGTGATTTGCTTTTGGTAGTTCTGGATATAAGCGAGCTAAGATTTGTGGGTTTTGATATGGATCTTCATCAGCTGGAAGGTAGTTGCTTAGTTCAACAACAGATACGTAAGAGTATGCAGGAACCATATATTCAGCTAATGTTGTTTTATTCAATTCTGTCTCAATTTCATTTAACTCTTCCATTGTTGGACGTAAAATCATAAGCATAATATCAGCTTTTTGGCCAACAACTGTATACATTGCATGACTGCCTTTTTTCGCACTAGCTACTTCGTTCCATTTTTCAACGACATTTAAAAATTCAGACACAGCTTGTCCGCGTTCGTCGCTAGATAATGTTTTCCATGCAGCCCAATCAATAGAACGTAAATCATGTAAACAATACCAGCCATCTAACGTTGTTGTTGCTTCACTCATTCTATTCACCTCAGTTAATGATAGTTTTACACGTTAACTATAGCATATATAGTTTTAAAATCATCTATATAAAGCTTTGGCGCATAAAATTGTCACATTTAAGTTTATTTGAAAATAGGAGAGGATAAGGCTTAAAGGGGCGTTATTTCTAGGCTGAATTTTATGAAAATATAATCATTTTCATTTTATCTATTTTTTGGGAGCTATAAGTTTAAAATAGAGAGGAAAAGCAGTATTCTTAAAGATAGAGTTTTTTTAACATAAGTAGGAGGGTTTATTCGTGAGCAACTTATTTACAACAGTAAAAGAAAAAGTTCAAGGAAAAGGCATTTCTATCGTACTTCCTGAAGGAACTGATGAAAGAATTTTAGGCGCTGCAGAGCGTTTAGCAAAAGAAGAGTTAGTACAACCAATCTTAGTTGGTAATAAAGAAGAAATTAGCGCAAAAGCTGCTAGCATGAATTTAACATTAGCAGGCGTTGATATTTATGACCCAGCTACATACGAAGAAATGGATGCAATGGTAGCATCTTTCGTTGAACGCCGTAAAGGTAAAGCAACTGAAGAAGACGCTCGCAAAATCCTTAAAGACGAAAACTACTTCGGTACAATGCTTGTATACATGGGCAAAGCACACGGTTTAGTAAGTGGTGCAGCTCACTCTACAGCTGATACAGTTCGTCCAGCACTTCAAATCATTAAAACAAAACCAGGCGTTACAAAAACTTCTGGCGTATTCATCATGGTACGTGAAGAAGAGAAATATGTATTCGCTGATTGTGCAATTAACATTGCACCAAACAGCCAAGATTTAGCTGAAATTGGTATCGAGAGTGCGAAAACTGCTGAACTATTCGGTATTGATCCACGCGTTGCTATGTTAAGCTTCTCTACAAAAGGTTCTGCGAAATCTCCAGAAACAGAAAAAGTTGTAGAAGCAACTCGTATTGCAAAAGAAATGGCTCCGGAATTAACTTTAGATGGAGAATTCCAATTCGATGCTGCATTCGTACCATCTGTAGCCGAGAAAAAAGCTCCAGGTTCTACAATTAAAGGTGATGCTAACGTATTCGTATTCCCAAGCTTAGAAGCTGGTAATATTGGCTACAAAATCGCTCAACGTTTAGGTAACTTCGAAGCAGTAGGACCAATCTTACAAGGTTTAAATATGCCTGTAAATGATTTATCTCGCGGATGTAACGAAGAAGAAGTGTACAAGTTAGCTTTAATTACAGCAGCTCAAGCACTTTAATTCTATAATGAATCGAAATAAAGACCGTCGCTATTATAGCGACGGTCTTTATTTTTCTAAGCCAAGTGCTTTATTGTTACGATCAATAATACGTTGTAAATTCGTCTCATATAAAGGTATTTCATCTATTGTTAATTGAGATGGTGTTAACTTTGGAGCGAATTGCTGCAATGTTTTTAAAAGGCGCATCATTAAATCTTGTACTGTAATGGTTTCGCCAAGTAATTCTGAAAGTGAAGCCATCGTACTCGGTACAATTTCAGGATACGTAAAGCGTGTTTCTTCTCCTTGAATGGCTAGGTTGTAGAAATCACGAACGAGTGCGGCACGCTCAGAGCCACTTCCTGTAGCACAAAGATAAATTTGGACAGCGACACCGCCGCGAATACGTCGCTGTGAAATGCCAGCAAATTTTTGATTGCGAATACTTAAGTCATAGCTACCAGGACAGTAAGAGCCAACAATTTCTTTTGCCTCGATTGTAACATCGTAATCGTTTAACATTTCCTTAATTAAATGCCACATTGTATCGTATCCAAGATCAATATCGATACCTTTTTCTGTCTCTTGGAATAAAAGTGATATGTTTAAAACACCTTCATCAAGTACGACTGCAAGTCCACCGGAATTACGAACGATAACATTGAAGTTGTTTTCTTGTAAAAAGGAAATACCTTCTTCCAAGTGTGGTAGGCGTGAATCTTGAATGCCAAGAACAATTGTATTGTGATGAACCCAAGAACGCATTGTTGCAGCTGATTGACCATTTCCAATGCTTGTGCACAGTGTGTCATCCATTGCGAATGACTGCAATGCATGGAATGTTGGTCCCAAACTAGACTGATCTACAATACGCCACTCTGGCTGAGATAAAATGGAACGGGAATTGCTCATATAACTAACCCCTTATCTTTAAAATGACAATCTCTATTATAGCAAAAAATGTAGAAACGGGTTTTTTCATATATAAAGGGAAAGTTTAAAGGTGAAATGATAAAAAGGATGCATACAATGCATCCTTTTTATTCTGCAATTTTTTCTAAATTACCGTTTCGATCCATTCGGAAAGATGTTTGAGAACGTTCTTCGTCATCCATGACTGCCAGCTTACGAGCACGGTTCATAATATTCATAAGTGTTTCGTAATCTTCTTGTACAGTATGAGATTGTTTTTCTAATTTTTCTAGTTTCTTTTCTAGTTCTTCATTTCGAAGGATTTGTGATTTAATTTCTTGTTTCAATCTCGTATTCTCGTTTTCAAGAGCTGTCACTTTTATATTTGAAGATCCGACCGTTTGTAAAAAATAAATAACATCTTGCATTGTCATAGAGCCTTTTGCAGCAGGAACAGTAGGTTCTTGATATGGAATAGCTTCTTTATATTGCACAATTGATTCCTCTTGTACGAATTCTTCATAGTCAGTTATCGAATCTGAAGCTGGTGGTGTATAAAGTAAACGTTTTTTCGCTTGTTCACCGCTTGCAGCACGCATTTTATCTTTACGATGTTTTTTTGCTAGTTGAAGAGCTTGTTCATAGCTATAGCGAACAACAGCATTCCAACGGAAACCACAGGCAGCCGATGTACGATTTAATTGATCACCCACTTCTTCAAATGCATTTAATTGAGTACTTCCTTCTCGAACGTGACGAAGTACAGTTTCAGCAAGTAATAAATCATCCTCATCCGTCCAAGCATCTTGTCTTACTTTCATAGATTCAACTCCCTTTCTTTTTATGAACTTCCTATTTTTATAATGGGCAAAAAAATGAGCTTTTATACAAAGCTTTTAAAAATATGGTAGATTTCGATGAAAGGTATAAATTTTGCTATGAATGATGAGAGCTTATGAAGGAGAGCATATAAATATGTAACATTATATGAAGAAAGAGCGTTGTAAGGACACTTGCAACGAGCTTCAAAGAGCGGTAAAATACCATTTAGTGTTTATTTTTAAATGTACTTGTGAAAAGTTTAAAATAGAGGAAGTGTTATATATAATGGGAAACGAATTTCGTGTGTGCGATGATTGTCAGGCAACGAACGTTAAAACGTTGATTCCAAAGTTAAAAAAAGTAGATTCATGTGCAACGATTGAAGTTGCATGTCAGTCTTACTGTGGTCCTGGTCGTAAAAAATCATTCGCATTTGTAAATAATCGTCCAGTCGCGGCTCCAACAGAAGATGAATTAATTGTAAAAATTGAAGCAAAGTTAAATAAGTAAGAAAAAGAAGAGTGAACAGATTACTCTTCTTTTTTTATGCCCATACGAGGAATGAGTTATTCTACGAAAATACAATTGAGTAGATTAACATTCAATGAAGGAGGGGCATCATCTATCCATTCAAATATAAATTTATATTTCAAAATAATGGTTGACAGTCTTTTGAAGCGATAGGTAAAATAGAAAGTGTCTGATTCTGAGAATCATTATCAAGAAAAGGTCAATTAACCTAATTTTTTTATTACTATTTGAGAATAAATTTCATTTCATTAAATATATGTTGTTGGTTAGGATGGTTGAGGTATGGAAGCGAGCGCAAGGAGTATAGAACAGCAAGATGTGAATGTCAAAGAGATTAAGAGCAGACCGCTCGTTGCTTCTATTATTTTAGTAGCAGGTACAGTTTTGTTAGCTTTAAGCATGGCAGTTTCTATTTCGTTTGGTGCTGCAGATATTAGTTTAAAGACTGTATGGCAAGCTGTGTTTCAGTTTGACGGTTCTATTACGCATCATAACGTAATTCAAGAACTTCGCATGCCTAGAGCAATAGGGGGCGTAGTTGCAGGTGCCTTTTTAGCGGTATCAGGGGCAATTATGCAAGGTATGACGCGAAATCCACTTGCTTCACCATCGTTAATGGGAATTACAGATGGAGCTGTATTTGGAATTGCAATTATGTATGCATTCTTCCCTAATTCACCTTATTTAATGTTCGTTATCGCATCTTTTATTGGGGCTGCGTTTGGAGCGAGCATTGTATATGGAATTGGGTCTTCTTCACCAGGTGGATTAACACCTGTGAAGTTAGCTTTAGCGGGTGCAGCAATTAGTGCTTTATTAGGGGCCATTTCATCTGGAATTGCGCTATATTTCAACCTTGCCCAAGAGGTGAGTATGTGGAATGCAGGCGGAGTTGCGGGAGTGAAATGGGAAAGTATTAATATGTTAGTACCAATTGGCCTTGTTTGTCTCTTTATTGCAATTATGATGTCGAGGTATATTACAATTTTAAGCTTCGGTGAAGAAATTGCGATTGGACTTGGTCAAAATACGACATTAATTAAATTTATCGGAACAGTACTTGTTCTTGTGTTAACAGGTTCTGCGGTTTCTATGGCAGGATCGGTTGGATTTGTTGGTCTTGTAATCCCGCATATGACTCGTTTCCTTGTAGGCTCAGACTATAGATGGGTTATTCCATGTTCTGCGGTCTTAGGTGGGCTGTTAATTGAATGTGCAGATATGTTATCTCGCGTTATTAATCCGCCGTTTGAAACGCCAATTGGAGCAATTACAGCGCTAATTGGGGTTCCATTCTTCCTCTACTTAGCACGTAACGAAGGGAGAGGGAAAATGTGAGGACAAGTGTCTTAACAAAAAAGAACGTTTCTGTTTTAACAATCTTAGTAGGATTAATCGTTACTGTATTTTTAGTAAGTTTAAATACAGGGACATTTAAAATACCGCCAATGGACGTATTAAAGTCATTGGTTGGACTTGGGGCTGAAGATCAGTCTGTTATTTTATTTGAATTCCGTATGCCGCGTATGGTTATTGCTATATTAGTCGGATCCGCTTTAGCGATGTCAGGTGCGATTTTGCAAGGATTATCACGAAATCCACTTGCTGATCCAGGTATTATCGGTATTAACGCTGGAGCGGGATTAACAGTTGTTATATTCGTCTACTTTTTCTTCGGAAAAGTTGGGACTGGTACATTTTTATCTGTATTTATCCTTCCATTCTTCGCGTTAGTTGGTGCAATATTAGCGGCGGTTATTATTTATTTACTAGCATGGAAAGACGGCGTTTCATCAACGAGATTAATACTAGTTGGTATCGCTGTTGCAGCCGGGTTTGGTGCTGTTAGTTTAATTTTTTCTATGAAGATGACATCTAACGATTTCCGCTTTGCTACGATTTGGTTAGCAGGAAGTCTATGGGGCACAGATTGGAAGTTCGTGCTAAGTGTACTTCCATGGATGGTTATTTTCTTGCCACTTGCTATTAGTAAGGCACACATATTAAATGTAATGAATCTAGGTGACTCCACAGCTGTTGGCCTTGGTCTAAATGTAGAAAAAGAAAGACGTAAATTATTATTTATTGCAGTTTGCTTAGCTGGTGCATCTGTCGCTGTTGCCGGAGGAATTGGTTTTATCGGTTTAATGGCTCCGCATTTAGCGAGGCGCCTTGTTGGTGGTAAACATCAAATTATGCTGCCTACCGCTGCACTAATAGGGACGTTTTTACTCTTATTCGCAGACGTAATTTCAAGAAGTGTGTTAACAACTTCAGAAATACCGGTCGGTCTTGTTATTTCTGTAATTGGTGCACCATATTTCATATATTTACTTATGAGGACAAAATAAAGGGAGGCTTTTTGTATGGCAACTTTAGCAGTTGATGCGGTATCTGTTGGCTATAATGAAGGGTTAATTATTGATGGATTAACAGTTGAAATTCCGGAAGGGAAAATTACAACGATTATTGGACCAAATGGTTGTGGGAAGTCCACATTATTAAAAACGGCTTCTCGTATTTTGAAGGCGAAAAAAGGTACTGTTTATCTTGACGGAAAAGCAATCGAGAAACAACCAACGAAAGAAATCGCAAAGAAAATGGCGATTTTACCACAGACTGCAGAAGTGCCAACTGGCCTTACTGTGTTTGAACTTGTTTCATATGGACGTTTTCCTCATCAAAAAGGATTTGGAACGTTGAAAGAAGAGGATTATCGTTACATTCATTGGGCACTTGAAGTGACGGGAATGACAGAATTTGCAAATCGTTCAGCAGAGGCGTTATCAGGCGGGCAACGTCAACGTGTATGGATTGCGATGGCCCTTGCACAAGGAACAGAATTACTCGTATTAGATGAACCGACAACGTACTTAGATATGGCGCATCAATTAGAAGTATTAAATTTATTGAAAAAGTTAAATGAAGAAGAAGGTAGAACGATTGTTATGGTTATCCATGACTTAAACCATGCTTCTCGTTTCTCAGATCATATGATTGCATTAAAAGCAGGTAAGTTAATGAAACAAGGAACGCCAGATGAAGTGATGACAAGTGAAACACTTCGCAGTGTATTTGAGATTGAAGCTCAAATCGTTCCGTGTCCAGTAAACTGTAAACCAATTTGTTTAACATATGATTTAGCGATGATTAGTAATCAATTGCGTAAAAAAGCATAAGTAGAATCCCCCTCGTAAAGAGGGGGGCTTCTAATGGACGTTGAGCTTCTTATTAGTAAATAGGAAGTTGAACACCCGTTAGAACGGGGCATAAGTAACAATTAATCAATATATATTTATTAATTGTTAATCTTGTTTCTTATAGTTCATTGTAACTTATAAGAGAAATACAGCTAGAAGGAGTGGGAACATGAAGAATTTTAAAATGGCGTTATTAGCAATGGTACTAGTTGTTACTTCTGTACTATTTGCAGCTTGTTCTAACAAAGAAGAGAAGAAAGCAGATGCGAAGGATGCGAAGACTGAAGAGCGCACTGTACAACATGCAAAAGGGGAAATTAAAATCCCTGCAAATCCAAAGAAAATTGCTGACCTTAGTGGTTCAACAGAAGAATTATTAATTTTTGGTATGAAACCAATTATTACTGCTAATACATCGCAAGAAAAAATTGATACACATATTGAAAAGAAATTAAAAGACGTAAAACCAGTTGGTTCTGCTTGGGGCGATAAAATTAACATCGAAGCAGTAGCTGCTGCAAAACCAGACTTAATTCTTGTAAACAATCGTCAAGAAAAGATTTATGATCAATTATCTAAAATTGCACCAACAGTTATGTTAAAAACTCCATTAGATCAATGGCGTCCAAAATTCGAAGAAGTAGGTCAAATCTTCGGTAAAGAGAAAGAAACAAAAGAATGGTTCAAACAGTATGATGAAAAAGCAAGCAAATTACATGATAAAATCGTTGCGAAAACTGGCGATGCTAAATTTATGAAAATGGCTGCATATCCAAATGCTTTCCGCGTATACGGTGACTACGGTTACGGTAGCGTAATCTTTAATGATTTAAAATTACCAGCAGTTAAAGGTACACCAACGGATAAACCACTAGTACAAGTACAAAAAGAAGCTTTAATCGATTACAACCCGGATTACTTATTCGTATTTACAACTGGTGACGGTTCTCAACGTCTAAAAGAATTCCAAGAAGAATCAATTTGGAAAAACATGAACGCTGTTAAAAACAACCACGTATTTACAATTAAAAACGAAGACGTAAACAAAGGTTACTTCCCTCTAGGTAAAGAAATGATCTTAGATGAAGTTGCTGAATTCGTTTTAGGGAAATAATGTATAAACAGAAATCACTTTTACTTCGGTAAAAGTGATTTTTTCTTTATATAAGGGCAATTAATATAGTCTTTCATTTCTTTCTGTTTCCTATTTCGTTTATAATATATAGTAAGAATGCAGTAAAGAAAGGGGGATGTCGGAAGGTGGTATATTTAAACGACAAACTCAGCGAAACAAAAGTGTTTAAAGACCCGGTACATAAATATGTGCACGTACGCGATCGTGTTATTTGGGATTTAATCGGAACGAAAGAATTTCAACGCTTGCGCCGTATTAAGCAGCTTGGAACGACATTTTTTACATTTCACGGTGCAGAGCATAGTCGCTTTACTCATTCGTTAGGTGTATATGAAATTATTCGTCGTATGATTGATGATGTGTTTGATGGCAGACCGAACTGGAATGCTGAAGATAGATTGTTATGTTTATGTGCGTCATTACTTCATGATGTCGGTCACGGCCCATTTTCTCACTCGTTTGAAAAAGTATTTTCATTAGATCATGAGAAATTTACGCAAAAGATTATCGTTGGAGATACGGAAATTAATCGCATATTAAGTCGTGTGGATAAAGACTTTCCGCAAAAGGTAGCCGATGTAATCGCCAAAACATCTACGAATAAATTAGCGATTAGCATGATTTCCAGTCAAATTGATGCAGATCGTATGGACTATTTATTAAGAGATGCGTATTTCACTGGCGTAAAGTATGGAAACTTTGATATGGAACGTATACTACGTGTCATGCGTCCATATGGGAATCAAGTAGTCATTAAAAATAGTGGTATGCATGCTGTTGAGCATTATATTATGAGTCGTTATCAAATGTATTGGCAAGTATATTTCCATCCGGTAACGCGCAGTGCCGAAGTTATTTTAACGAAGATTTTACACCGTGCAAAATCATTGCACGAGAAGTATTATACATTTAAAAATCATCCGGTTCATTTCTATTCTTTATTTGAAGAAGAAGTAACAGTAGAGGATTATTTAAAGTTAGACGAGAACGTTATGTATTATTACTTCCAAGTATGGCAAGACGAAGAAGATCCAATTTTAAGTGACTTATGCCGCCGTTTTATGAATCGAAACCTATTTAAATACGTAGAGTTTACAGATAAGCACGGTTTAGATAATTGGATGGAATTAAGTAGCTTATTCAAAAAGATTGGACTTGATCCAGAATACTATTTAGTAGTTGATTCAACATCAGACTTACCGTATGACTTTTACCGTGCTGGTGAAGAAGAAGAGCGTCTGCCAATCTTACTTCTTATGCCAAATGGAGAGCTTAGAGAGCTTTCACGTGAATCGGATATCGTTGAGGCGATTACTGGTAAGAAGAGAAGGGATCAAAAATTATTCTATCCGCATGATTTAATCTATGAAGATGGAAGAAAAGGAAAATATAAAGAGAGAATCATCGAGTTACTAGAAGGAAAAAAATAAGAAGCAGCTAAGGGCTGCTTCTTATGAAAGAACTTGAAATTATTTGTCGCTTAAGCGTTTTCCGCCAACTGCATAATGGTTTTTAGACATTTCTTCGATGAAAACAACGATGTTTTCTTCAGGAGCACCAGTTGTTTCGCTTACTGCTGCTGTTACTTTCTCAGCAAGAGCTTTCTTTTGTTCCTCTGTGCGTCCTTCTAGCATTTTCACTGTTACGTATGGCATATATAATCGCTCCTTTTATGTAAGTTACACTCTTATTATAGCGGATTATGGGGAAGAACAATCGAAAAAACAAATAATTTCTTTTTTTGACAGATTGAAGAGGAGATGAATCATGGATCAGTTATTTAGATATCCGTTGCACCAAATTCCGTTGGTAGCAATGGCCATTATTATTGCGTTATCAGTGCATGAATTTGCGCATGCATATGTTGCATATAAATTTGGAGACGATACAGCAAAGAAGCAAGGCCGTTTAACATTATCACCGATGGCGCACTTAGATCCTATTGGGATGATCGCTGTATTAATTCTTGGTTTTGGTTGGGCAAGACCTGTTCCTGTTAACCCATATAACTTTAAAAGGCCGCGTCTTGCAGGTATATTAGTTTCAATTGCAGGCCCAATTAGTAACTTAATTTTAAGTGCAATTGGTTTAATCATTTGGTATAGCCTATTAACATTTGGTGTATTAGACTCAATTCCATTTGCAGTAGCGGATACATTGGCTCAATTCTTCCGAATTTTTATTATGCTTAATATCGTATTACTTGTATTTAACTTATTGCCAATTCCGCCACTTGATGGGTACCGAGTTGTGGAGGATCTAGCACCAACAAATATTCGTGCGAAAATGACACAGTATGAAAAGTATGGAGCAATAGCGTTATTAATTCTTGTTATTACACCGCTTAGCAATTATACAATTCAACCTATTTTTAATGTTGTCATTCCATATGTATTTGTATTTTTAGACAGTATCATTTCGCCTATTTTTGGCCTTTTATAATCATTAAGTGAGGAGGAATTTACATATGACAGAGAAAAAGAAAAAAATCGGTTTTAATATCGTGAAAAATGATTCAACAGATGGACATGGTGGTTTTGGTGTTGGAGCATTAAGTCTAGAAAACATTTCACCTGTATTTGTCGATGTACTAGAGAAAACAGCATTTGTTGATATCGGTGCAATGCATGCGCGTAGTACAGTCGAAAAAGGTATTAAGTTTTTAACAAATAAAGATGAAGTTCCAAACGGAAAACCATTTTGGCTTGTGTGGGTAACGATTGAAAGAACGGCGACAGGTGCTTATTATGCAGGTGTAACAGCTTGTGAAATGACAGTTGACCGTGAAATTCGCCGCGGATATAAATCACTTCCAGAGCATGTAAACAAAATGGATAAATCAATGAAGCGTCACATTATGGTTGACCATATGGATGAATCATCTAAAAAAGTACTTGGTACGTTCTTGAAAGAACATAATGAAGCGATTTGGAACGAATCTAGTGAAGAATTGCGCCGTGCATTATTAAGTGAATAAAAAATAGCTGACGGATACCCGTCAGCTATTTTTTTACCAAGGAAGATATTTTTTCCACCAACTTGTTTTCTTCTTTTCTTCAGTTGTCTTTTCAAATTCCTCTTTGTCATCGACATGATCCATACAATATTCAGTTGGTTCTGTACCTTTTGCGAAATACATTTTAACTGAAATGGGACAATTTTTTGTAGCGATTTTTCCGTTTTCAGGGTTAATATCGACTGCAACGACGTCATTTGGTTGTTTAAACTCTTTTTTAGGTTGTCCATCTAAGCCTTTTTCCATCGTATCGGTCCATATTCTTTTTGCATATCCCTGTTCGGCTACATTTGAAATTGATTTAGGTTGATCGTATCCAACCCATACACCAGTTACAATTTGCGGAGTAAATCCAATCATCCAACTATCCGTTTCAGTAGAACCAGACTTTCCAGCATATGTTCTTGATAGCTTTGATAACATCGATTGACCAGTTACAGCAGCATAACTGCTTAGTTTTTTATTAAACATACCCGTCATCATTTCTTCCATCACAAATGCTTTGCTTTTATCAAGAACTTGCTTACTCTCCAAATGAGCATCGTATAACATATTTCCTTCATGGTCCATAATGCGGCGAATAAACATTGGTTTTACTTCTTTTCCACCGTTTGCGAACATGCTATAAGCGTTAACCATTTCAATTGGTTTTACAGGAGATGTACCGAGAGCGAGAGACGGAACATCTTTTAATGCGGTAGTAATACCGAATTGCTTCGCTGTTTTTGTAAGAATGTCTTCGCCTAAAAATAAATTGGTCTTCACGGCATATACGTTATCAGAGACCGCAAGAGCTTGCGCCATTGTTACAAAATCGTCTGCATAATAGTCTTTATAGTTTTTCGGTTTATACTTTGAAACACCGTCACCTAAAGTGAACACAGTGTATTCGCTTTTTAAGCGCGTAGCAGGGGTGAATCCTCTTTCTAATGCCGCGTAATACAGGAATGGCTTAAACGTAGATCCAGGCTGTCGAGCGGCCTGTGTAGCCCTGTTAAATTGACTCGTATTATAATCAGTTCCACCAACAAGGGCAGCTACTTCACCTGTTTTTGGATTCATAGAGACGAGCGCAGTTTGTATGTTTGTTGTGTCAGGTATGTGATCTTTTACAGCTTGCTCTGCAACAGATTGTAATTTAGGGTCTAGTGTTGTATAAATACGCAGGCCACCCTTTTGTAAGGCTTGTTCATCTAATCCGATATCACGAAGAAGAGAAGCTTGTACAGCATCTTGGAAATAAGGTGCAATCTCTGCCACTTTTTTTGTATCTAATGAGGCAAAAGTTAGTGGCTCTTTTTTTGCTGACGTTGCTTGTTTCTTCGTAATGTAACCTTGTTCTACCATTTCGTCTAATATGAGAGATTGTCGTCCTTTCGCACGATCCTCTTTTAAAAAGGGAGAGTAGACACTAGGTCCTTTCGGGATACCTGCGAGCATACTAGCTTCCGCTAATGTTAATTCTTTTGCTGTTTTATCGAAATATAGACGAGATGCAGCTTCGATTCCGTAAGCACCATGCCCGTAATAAATTGTATTTAAATATCCTTCTAAAATATGATTTTTATTATAGTTCACTTCAAGGCGGATTGTGTACATTGCTTCTAATAGTTTACGTTTCCACGTTTTATCATGATCTAAGTATAGGTTACGAGCATACTGTTGTGTAATCGTACTAGCACCTTGGACTTTTGCCATCGCTTTTAAATCGGCAACAATAGCACCAGCAATACGTTTCATATCAAAGCCATGATGTTTGTAGAATCGTTGATCTTCGATAGATAGTGTCGCCTCTTTTACATAAGGAGAGATTTCATTGAGAGATACATTGTAACGTTTTTGCATTTCATTACTTTGTCCGATAACAGTGTCATCATTAGCGTAAAAGACACTTGTTTGCGGGACAGCAACAGGGGGAGGTCCCATAATTTTTGCAACTATAATAATAACAAAAAAGGAAAAAACGAAAAAAAGAACAGAAGAAAACATTACGGTGAAGAAAAGACGTTTATATTTTTTAAGTTTCGGATTCATAGTTTGATCCATCTTTTTCAGCCCCTCAATACTAATACAAACATTATTGTATTAGTATTGAGGGTTTTCGGTTATTTTAAACAATGAAATTTCGAAAACAAAAAGCTCCTTTAATTAAGAAAGGAGCTCAAAGGCACGCGCTGGCCAATCGGTAATAATGACATCTACGCCGTAGTCAATCATAGTTTGTAAATCTTTGTATTCGTTAATTGTATAAGGGCGGAAAGCGTACCCTTGATTTTGTGCAAATTGGACAAATTCTTTTGTTAATAATTGAAAGTTTGGGTGTAAACCAGTTGCGTTTCTATTTTTTGCTTCAGCAATAGGATTAGCAAGTGGTGTGTCATATAAAATTGCTCTCGGGATTTCAGGAGCTATTTCTGCTAATAATGAAACAGAGTCGTGGTTAAATGACGAGAATACAATTTGATTAGATAGATGATATTCACGAACGAGAGCGATAGCTTTTTCTTCAATAGTTGGATAGTGGATAACATCTGTCTTCAACTCAATGTTGAGCTGTAAATTTGTCGTAGATAACCAAATGAATACTTCGCGTAACGTTGGAATTTTTGCTTCATGGAAAGAAGGGTCTTTATGGCTACCGGCATCTAAAGCTTGTAATTCCGCTACCGTTTTTTCAGAAACAAGACCTATGCCATTTGTTGTGCGATCTACTGTTTCATCGTGAATCACGACAAGTTCACCATCTTTTGATAGGTGGACATCAAGCTCAATTCCGTGGGCACCAATGCGTTCTGCTTCTTGGAAAGCAATCATCGTATTTTCTGGATGTGTTCCTTTTACCCCGCGGTGGGCGAAAATAAGTGGTTTATTCATACGGAAATCTCCTTATCGTTTCTTTTCTTTCATTATGAAACTGCTTTTGGAAAAATACAATTGAATGGGATAAACATTTACAAAAGTCTAACAGTTGCACAAAAGTTAACGTTAACGTAAAATGTAATAATCAAGTGAAGGGAGGAATAAACATGTATAAAATTGATGAAGTCACAAAGCAAGTTGGTTTAACAAAACGTACACTTCGTTATTATGAGGAAATTGGCTTAATTCATCCCCCTGAACGTAGTGAGGGGAACATTCGCCTGTATACAGACGAGGACATCGCCAGAATTAAAAGGATTGTAGAAGCGAAAGAAGTGTTAGGAATTACGCTTCAAGAAATGCAACATTTCTTATCGTTAAAAGAAAGAATGGAGCAAAGAAGAAATAGTGAGAATCCTCGTGACCGCGAAGTGATTCAAGAAATTAAAGAGATGCTTGAAAAACAAGTGCAAACGCTAGACGAGAAAATGGAGCAAATGCAGCGTGTAAAGGCGGAACTCGAAGATAGCCTACATCGTGCAGCGACATTTTTAGAGAGTACAAAAGGAGAATGATCAAAATGGAGAGCAAACAAAAATTAGGGAGATTGATTACAGTGGTGGCTACCTTCCTTGCCTTTTCGGGTATAGGGGTAGTCGACCCAATCTTACCAAGTATTGCTGAGCAAATTGGTGCATCGCATTGGCAAGTAGAGATGTTATTTACAGCATATATTTTAACGATGGCAATTATGATGTTACCAGCTGGAATATTCGCATCAAGATTTGGTGATAAACGAATGATGACGATCGGTCTTGCGATTGTAACTGTATTTGCGTTTATATGCGGTATATCGCAAACGATTGCCCAATTATCTATTTTCCGCGCGGGGTGGGGATTAGGAAATGCGATGTTCTTCGCAACGGCGATGACATTATTGATTGCATTAAGTAAAGAAGTTCATGAAGCAGTAGGACTATATGAAGCAGCTATCGGTTTAGGGATGGCAGGCGGACCGTTATTAGGCGGGATATTAGGTGGACATTCTTGGCGTTACCCATTTTTTGCGACGAGTATTTTAATTTTCTTAGCATTTATTTTAGTTTTCTTTTTTGTAAAAGAACCGGAGCGAAAAGTGAAACGTAAAGCGGCAGGCGTAGGGGAATTACTTAACCTGGTGAAATATAAACCGTTTATGCAAGGTGCGATTTCAGGAATGTTATACTACTACGGATTTTTCGTTGTGCTAGCATATTCACCACTTATTATGCATTTATCTGCTATTCAATTAGGGTTTGTATTTTGCGGATGGGGATTAGCGTTAGCTTACGGTTCTGCAATTTTGGCCCATAAGCTAGAAGGGAAATATGAACCGAAAGCATTGTTGAAAGGTAGTTTACTCGTATTTGCGCTTTTCTTAATCGCACTATTCTTCGTGAAAGTTATGTGGTTACAAATTGTATTAATTGTTCTATCGGGATTAGCATCTGGATTAAATAATGCATTATTTACAAGTTATGTAATGGATATTTCACCTTATGAAAGATCTGTTACATCAGGTGTTTATAACTTCGTTCGTTGGTTAGGTGGCGCAATTGCTCCAATCTTATCAGGAATCATTGGCCACACTGTTTCACCGCAAAGTCCGTTTTTAGTCGGTGGAATTGTTGTGTTAGTCGGTTTTGTAATGATTTTAATTCCGGTTCGAAAACCGGTAGAAGTAGAGACAAAAGCCCTTTCTTAAGAAAGGGTTTTCTTTCCTATTACAGGGCAATCCCTTTTCGTACATATGTTAGAACCCTCTGACTAAAATATATTTTCGGTATTTTTGTACTTTTAACTATACTTTTTGGATGTTTTGTTTTATTTTTGTTAGGGGACATTAATGATGTCCCTATTATAAATTTGCATTGAAAGGCGTGATTGTACGATGGAACTATGGTTCACTGAAAAACAAACAAAACATTTTGGGATTACGGCGCGTATTAACCGCACATTACATACGGAGCAAACAGAATTCCAAAAACTTGATATGGTTGAAACGGAAGAGTTCGGAAACATGCTTATTTTAGATGGCATGGTTATGACAACAGAAAAAGATGAGTTCGTTTATCATGAAATGGTAGCGCACGTACCTTTATTTACACATCCAAACCCTGAAAACGTATTAGTTGTAGGTGGTGGCGATGGCGGTGTTATTCGTGAAGTGTTAAAACACCCAAGCGTAAAGAAAGCAACTCTTGTTGAAATCGATGGAAAAGTAATTGAGTACTCTAAACAATACTTACCATCAATTGCAGGCGCACTAGATAATGAGCGTGTAGAAGTAAAAGTAGGAGATGGTTTCCTACACATTGCAGAAAGCGAAAATGAATATGACGTAATTATGGTAGATTCTACTGAGCCAGTAGGACCAGCAGTAAATCTATTTACAAAAGGCTTCTACGCTGGAATCTCTAAAGCGTTAAAAGAAGATGGTATTTTCGTTGCACAAACGGACAACCCTTGGTTCACACCAGAACTAATTACAACTGTGTTTAAAGACGTAAAGGAGATCTTCCCAATTACTCGTTTATACACAGCGAACATTCCAACTTACCCAAGTGGTCTTTGGACGTTCACAATTGGATCTAAAAAACATGATCCATTAGAAGTGAGTGAAGAGCGTTTCCACGAAATCGAAACGAAATACTACACAAAAGAATTACACAATGCAGCATTCGCATTACCGAAATTTGTTGGCGATTTAATTAAGTAAGAGCGTTAAATTGAAATAAATAAAGTGTAAGTTACTCATTTAAGGTGTTTGTCTAGAGGGCTTGAACATGCTAGTTACTTACACTGCTACAAATGAAGTAGTCTTCTTGTAAGAAAAAGAAGGCACAGGTAAATCGAGAAAGAGGAGCAGCTCGCTCCAAATTTGAGAAATAATGAAAGGTTGGGATACCTTAAGTTCCACACAAGGAGGAAAAGAGTATGCGTTTTGATGAAGCTTATTCAGGTAAAGTATTTATTAAAAGTCATCCAAGTTTTGAAGAGTCAGAGGCAGTTATTTACGGGATGCCAATGGATTGGACAGTAAGCTACCGTCCAGGTTCTCGTTTTGGCCCTGCACGTATTCGTGAAGTGTCAATCGGTCTTGAAGAATATAGCCCATATTTAGATCGTGAACTAGAAGAGGTAAAATATTTTGATGCGGGTGATATTCCATTACCATTTGGAAATCCACAGCGTAGCATAGACATGATTGAAGAGTATGTATCAAAACTTTTAGATGCCGATAAGTTTCCACTAGGTCTCGGCGGTGAGCACTTAGTGTCTTGGCCAATTTTTAAGGCAATGGCAAAAAAATATCCGGATTTAGCAATCATCCATATGGATGCTCATACTGATTTACGTGAATCGTATGAAGGGGAGCCTTTATCCCACTCTACACCTATTCGTAAAGTGTGCGATTTAATTGGTCCGGAAAACGTATATTCTTTCGGTATTCGTTCTGGAATGAAGGAAGAATTCGAATGGGCAAAAGAAGTAGGTATGAACTTATATAAATTTGACGTATTAGAACCGTTAAAAGAAGTATTACCGAAACTTGCAGGACGCCCAGTTTATGTCACAATCGACATTGACGTATTAGACCCAGCTCACGCTCCAGGAACAGGAACGTTAGAAGCTGGAGGTATCACATCTAAAGAATTATTAGATTCCATCGTGGCAATTGCAAATTCAAATATAAATGTAGTTGGAGCAGACTTAGTAGAAGTAGCTCCTGTCTACGACCATAGTGATCAAACACCAGTCGCAGCAAGCAAATTCGTGCGGGAAATGCTGCTCGGTTGGGTAAAGTAAAAGCGGAATCGGCTCGCTTAGAATGTGAGGGGGATGGAGCTTCAGACATAGAGGCGTTTTTTGCCTCGAAGGAAGAAGCGAAGCCACCGATCATTCTAGCCGATGCAGCTAGATAAAATAAAAGTGAAGCCGACTGCTTAGACGCAAGGGTCTAGAAGGCGTAACTGGATAGAATAAAAGCGGAGGCAGCTCGCTCAGAATCGCAGGTCATTGGAACGCCCGACCGAGAAGCACCTTTGGCTTCGACCGAGAGTGTGAAATGGCCGGAGATTCTAGCCGCTGTAGCTGGATAAAAAAGAGCTATTCTCAAACGATGAGAATAGCTCTTTTTCTTATGCAACCTTCTCTTCCGAAGTAATGCCGCGAATTTCATCAGCAGAACGAATTGGATATTTACGGAACACGATTGATCCGATGTATCCAACAATCGTGGTAACGATTCCACATAATACAGCAGCAATTGTTACTTTTACAACGTCATTAAATCCGAATAAGACAAGAAGTCCTGGGATTGGTGATGCTGTTCCTGGCGCATTATTAACGAGCTGGAACAGAGATGTAATAATACCAGCAAGGGCACCGCCAACGAAGTTTGTCGCATAAATTGGAATTGGATTTGCTGAAACAACATCGGCTTGTGTTAAAGGCTCGATTGCTACAGCGATTGTGTCTTTTTTTGAACAAATTTTTAGTCGTTTAAAGAAAATAAAGTTCATTGGGGCTGAGGCTGCTACGGCAAGACTACCAATTGCCATTGGTAAACCTGTTAATCCTAGCATTGCAGTTAGTGCCATAGAACTTAATGGAGAGGTAGAAATAACTGTTATTAATCCACCAAGCATAATACCCATAATGATAGGACTTTCTGTAGTTGCAACTGAAATCATAGAACCGATTTTACCGAGCGTTGCGTTCACGAGCGGATCCATAAGCATGGCCATTCCGCGTGAGATTGGTGCGGCAATAAATAAAATTGCTAAAAACTCTACACCAGCCGGTAATTTCTTTTCGAGAAATTTCACGACGAAAGCGCAAACGTATCCAGCGAAAAATCCTGGTAAAATACCGAATCCGCTAGTAGCGATACCGATTAAAACAGCATATACGGGTGAAACACCGATTGCTAGTGCGACTAAAATTGCCGCTGCGACACCGCTCATACTACCAGAAGCTTCTCCTACTGATTGTAAAAAGTCATTATGAAACATCTCTCCACCGATATAACGGTGAAATGCTTCAATAAGAAAACTTGCGATTGCTGCATTAGCTAAAGCACCCATTGCTTTCATTCCATAAGGAGCACGGTAACTAAAAAGTGTAAATAGACAAAGTACAACAAGTAATAGTGCTAAACCTTGCAAGATAGCCATTTGAAAACTGTCTCCTTTGATTTTTGTAATAAAAATTTGTATCATTCAATAATAATATAAAAGTTCATGAAACGGAAAAATTTTTTATTGGGAAATTGCTATAAGTTGAAAAACCCTTACAATAATGTAAGGAAAGTGTAAGACTTTTCAATAGAGTATAGTATGCCTTTTTCCGTATAATACAGGTATAGAAATAAGATTAGTGAGAAAGAAGTGCAAACAGGAGGCGCATGTATGAAATTGGTAATTAAAGTTTTAGCTGTATTCGCCATTATTTTAGGTGGAACAGCGTACTATTTAAACACGAAAACAGAAGGTGTGCATGCTTTTGTAGACAACTTCTTTTCAAATAAAGAAATACAAGATTATTATGCGGTTATAAATAAAGGTGAGAAAAAAGACGGTGAATACTTGTATACATTTAAAGGGTATACAGAAGACGGAAAGTTACAAGTTGTGAAAAGAATGATGAACCGTGAATTGCATACGGGGGCGTTTATAAAAATTTATGCAAAAGGTATGCAAGGAAAAGGATGGGCTGAAATCCCAAAAGAATCAATTCCGCAAAAAGCGTTGGAAAAAATAGAAAAACCGTAAAAGGAGCGAATCGTTCGCTCCTTTTTTAGTGCGTTAAAATGGTGATAGCTGAATTCTCTTTATTAGAAATGATTTTTGCACGTCCACCAATTGGGAAAGTGAAAATCGGGGTTGTATGCCCGAAACTTGCGTTTGCAATGATAGGGATATGTGTAAGTTCAGGCTTTGAAGCAATCATTTCTTGAATGTCTTCTATCGTACATTCTGCTCCTTTTTGCATTCTTCCTATAACAATGCCTTTTACATGTTCAAAGTTAGGTTGCTGCATAAGAGAATGTAAATAACGATCAAAAGTTTTAAGGGTAGCTGTTCCAGTTAAACTATCCTCTTCAAGAAATAAAATTTTATCCTGTAAATTTGGCATATATGGTGTACCTTGTAGTAAATTCAATGTGCTCATATTACCACCGATAATCTCTCCAGTTGCTTCGCCCTCATGAATTGAAACATATCCATCATTTTTAATAAATTCTCGGTTTTCTTGATCTACATACCAAGAATCATCACTCCACGTTTCAGATGGCAAGACTTCAATAGGTTCAATAGAAGTTAAGCATTTTAAAAAGTAATCAGTCGTATACTCGAGTCCTTTCTCCATTCCAAATGAAGAGAAATGGGGTCCTGAATATGTAACGAGTCCTGTTTTTGCGTAGATGACATTATTTAAAGCGGTAATATCAGAATAGCCACAGAAAAACTTCGGATTTTCTCGAATTAAATTATAATCGAGATGTTTCAATAAACCATTAGAGTTGTATCCGCCAAGTGTCGTTAAAATGGCTTTTACATTCGGGTCTCTAAATGCTTCGTGGAGGTCTTGAATGCGTGAAGAAATAGAAGAGGAAGCAAATCGATCTATCTCATCAGCATATGTTGAGAATGTAACTTGAAAGCCCATGTCGGTTAATCTTTTTATAGCAAGCTCTTGATTCGTATTTGAGACAATACTTAAACTACAAGAGGGTGAAATAACTCTAATTTCATCACCTTTTTTCAATTTTGTTGGTAGCACATAACTCACCTCTTTAAATGAAAGAATATTTAGATTTAAAAAATATTTTATCATATGAAATAAGGTGAAGGTGAATTATCTTTTGAAAAGGAGTTTTCCTGATTTTTCAGCAGACAGACAGAGGTTTTTTTTGATATGATAGGAAAAGTGATTTATTATAAGTAGTATTTAATATCTATAACATTTGAAAGGTGTGCAAGACGTGGAGAAACAACTTGCAGGCTTGCCGGTACACGTTCATTTCGTAACAGAAATCCGTGAAGGGGCGAGGAAGGAAACCGTTGCTTTTGAAGCAAATGGTCAATACTATGTAAAAGGTCAAGGTACATATGTAACATTCCAAGAGCCGAACGAACAGGGCGAAGTGAAAACAATTATTAAAATTCAAGATGAACAAGTTCTCATTATGCGTTCAGGTGCTGTTTCAATGCGTCAAACGCATGTGAAAGGTGAATGGACAACTGGTACGTATACGAGTGAACTTGGTACGTTTGCATTGCAAACGAAAACTGATAATGTTCTTTTTAAATGGTCGGATGAAAAGAAAAAAGGACAACTTTTCTTAACGTACGCATTGCTTCTAAGTGAACAAGAAGCTGGCAGATATACAATTACACTTAATTTGAAGGAGGCAAAATAATGAATTCTTTAGAACAAGTAAAAGGATTAATTAAAGAAGAAATTCAAGCTGCTGTATTAAAGGCAGAATTAGCGACAGAAGAACAGATTCCAAACGTTGTATTAGAATCTCCAAAAGATAAAACAAATGGTGACTTCTCTACAAATATGGCAATGCAACTTGCACGCGTTGCGAAAAAAGCACCTCGTATGATTGCAGAAGAATTAGTTGCAAACTTCGATAAAGCAAAAGCTTCTATTGAAAAAATTGAAATCGCAGGACCTGGTTTCATTAACTTCTACATGGATAATAGCTACTTAACAGACTTAATCCCAACAATCGTTAACGCTGGCGAAGCTTACGGTGAAACGAATACTGGTAAAGGTGAAAAAGTACAAATTGAGTTCGTATCTGCGAACCCAACAGGTGACCTTCACTTAGGACATGCACGTGGTGCGGCAGTGGGTGACACTTTATGTAACGTATTAGCAAAAGCAGGATACGATGTATCTCGTGAGTACTACATTAATGACGCTGGTAACCAAATTCATAACTTAGCTCTTTCTGTTGAAGCTCGTTACATGCAAGCTTTAGGTCTAGAGAAAGAAATGCCAGAAGACGGATACCATGGTGCGGACATCATTGGAATCGGTAAGCGTTTAGCTGAAGAGTTTGGCGATCGTTATGCAAAAGCTGATGCTGAAGAAAGCTATGAGTTCTATCGTTCATACGGTTTAAAATATGAGTTAGCAAAACTTCAAAAAGACTTAGAAAGCTTCCGTGTTAAGTTTGATGTATGGTTCTCAGAAACATCATTATACAAAAACGGAAAAATCGATGCTGCACTTGCAGTATTAAAAGAGCGTGACGAGATCTTTGAAGAAGGCGGTGCAACTTGGTTCCGTTCTATGACTTACGGTGACGACAAAAACCGTGTATTAATTAAAAACGACGGTTCTTACACATACTTAACGCCAGATATCGCTTACCATCGTGATAAATTAGAGCGTGGTTTCGATAAGTTAATCAACATTTGGGGTGCTGATCACCACGGTTACATTCCTCGTATGAAAGCTGCTATTCAAGCGCTAGGTTACGATAAAGAAACACTTGAAGTAGAAATCATCCAAATGGTACAACTGTACCAAAATGGTGAAAAAATGAAGATGAGTAAGCGTACAGGTAAAGCAGTTACACTTCGTGAGCTTATGGAAGAAGTAGGCGTGGACGCAATGCGTTACTTCTTCGCAATGCGTAGCGGTGATTCTCATTTAGACTTCGATATGGACTTAGCTGTATCAAAATCTAATGAAAACCCAGTATACTATGCACAGTATGCTCATGCTCGCGTATGCAGTATCCTTCGTCAAGGTGAAGAGTTAGGACTAGCTGCAGGCGGAGACGTGAATTACAAGCTTGTTACTTCGGAGAAAGAAGTAGAGTTACTGAAAAAACTTGGTGAATTCCCAGCTGTAGTTGCGGATGCAGCACAAAAACGTCTGCCACACCGCATTACAAGCTATGCATTTGAATTAGCAGCAGCATTACACAGCTTCTATAATGCAGAAAAAGTATTAAACCAAGATAACTTAGAATTAAGTAAAGCTCGCTATGAGTTAATGAAAGCAGTACGCACTACACTTCAAAATGCATTAGCAATCGTAGGAGTATCTGCACCAGAAAAAATGTAATTAAGAAAAGCGGAAGCGGCTCGTTTAGAATAGGAGGGGGATGGAGCTCCTGACAGAGAGGCGTACTTTGCCTCGGAGGAAGGCGCGAAGCCACCGAGTATTCTAGCCGCTGGAGCTGGACAATAAAGAAAAGCGAAGCCGATTTTTCGCTTTCAGTAAAAGGCAATCACACGATGTTGTGATTGCCTTTTTGTATGGAGATAATAAAAAAATAAAATTTTATCAAACAAAAGGAGAATTTGCGTCGTCTTATATAAATGACAGGAGGTTTCCGATGGAAGAAAAGGTAGAAGAATTAATTGATATATATAAGCAGCAAATATATTCTTTATGCTATAAATTAGCGAAAACGAAAGAAGATGCAGAAGATATTTTTCAAGAGACTTGGATAAAAGTTTTTTCCTCTCGGCACCAGCTTTCTTGCGTGGAAAATTATAAAAAATGGATTACTACAATTTGTGTTCGTGCGTTTTATGATTTTTATCGTAAGAAGAAAAGGTGGAAAGATCGCGTATTGGATTTGTTTCATAAAGAGGATGGTGGAGAAATCGATTTCGCAGATGAAGTGAATATATCAGAAGAATTTATTCAAAAAGTGGAAGCGGAAATGATACGGGAAGTTATACAGCTATTGAATGAAAAATATAAAACCGTGCTCGTACTCTACTATTATGAACAATACTCTTATAAAGAAATGAGCGAAATATTAAATATACCGATTGGTACGGTGAAATACCGCCTTAATTATGCGAAGAAGCAAATGCGGGAACATTTGGAGGGGTTCGTTTATGACGGAAGATAAGTTTGATCAGAAGATAAGGAGCAGCTTAGCTGAAGACATGATTCCAAGCGAAGAGCTGATAAATAATACGAAACAGAGCGTACGAAATGCTCGAAAATTAGAGAAAAGATGGGTTATTTGTATTCATGCGATTTGGATTATTTTATTAACAATTGTTATGGAGCAGTTTGTCACTCATTTGAATCATAAAGTCCCTATGTTGATAGCAAGTGTGATTATGATGCATCTATACGTTCCTATATATGTTGTCATACAGTCATTTTTAAAGAAGGAGTATAAATTACATGATAGAGTTCGCTAAGCCATTTGTAGTATTTGAGATAGCTGGGATTACAATGCTTTTAACTTTTATAGCACTTTTAGTATGTGTAGCATCATGGGTGTATACAGATGTGAAAACGCGTGGGATAAGTAAGTGGTGGAGTGTTATAGCGATTGTATTACCATTTTTTATTGGAGTTTTGTTATATATGATACGAAGAAGTAACAAGAAAATAGAAGGAGAACATACGATGAAGGCTATGAAAAAACAAAAGATAACATTAGTTGTCATATTTGCAAGTACGATGTTTGTATTACTGAGCGGCTTTGCTTTCGTTCAAACGTTAGATGATATGTGGAGAGCTGGTGATATATATTTAGAAAATGAGAAGAAAGGGGAGACCAGCTACGAGGCAAAATTCTTATCATGGGATATTGCTGGGAAAGATATTGAACTAGAGTATGCGAAAGATACAGAAGTAACATTTTCTTATGAGACAGATGCAAAACGTGGGAATTTATGCTTTAGCTTGTATGAAAGACAAGGAGAAGGTATAAGAGAGTTAAAAGAGATCTGTGAATCGAAAAAAGGTACTTTCAAAGCTACATTAAAGGCAAATGAAAAGTATGTATTTAATATAAGTGGTGTATTGGTGAAAGATGGTTTTGTAAAAGTGAATTGGGAAATAAAATAAAGGGCCTTGAGAAAGGCCCTTTATTTTATTGGATTGTATACGTAACGGAAAAGCTAACAGGACTATAGTAAACGAAAGGTGCATGAAATTGAACATACATATTTCCATCTGTTTTTGCAGTGAAAATTCGGCCGTAACCATCAGAATAGCGCCCAATAAGGTTATGACTTGAGTCATAAACACTGTAACTAGGAGTTTTACTGTTAGGTTGAATTGTTAGTTCCTGTCCTTTTTGAAGGAAAATAGGTTCTTGTTCAGAACTACTTCCAGTTTGTAAAGAATAAAATTTTGTAAAACTTTGTTCTTGAGTGGCAGCAGCGACTTTTGTTTCAGGAATAAAAGCGGTAGCGCCAGTAATTCCTGCTAAAGTTAAAGCACTGGCTAAAATCATTTTTTTCATAGTAGAAAAAACCTCCTTATTAGTTGTAATCATTTTTGTTACAGTTAATATTTTATACGATAAGGAGTAGGAGAAAATATGCTTTTATGCATATATGTATTTTCTCAATAAAAAATCACCACTTTAAAGTAGGTGATTTTTGTTATAACTAATTGTTTTTTTCTTTTGGACTGACAAAAGAAGACGGATAAAGGCTTTATATCTGTTTTTTTTAAAAAATTAATTTGTATTGAGAAATAGAAAAGTGCAACCTGAATTATTTGTATATTTTTAATGAGGATATAGATGTTATCACTTTTAAAAGAAAGGTGGCTTTTTCTGAAAAACCTAAACATATAATGTTGTGTAAATTAAGGAGAATTATATGAGGGTGGTCAACCTTAGCCAGAATATGATATGTAAAATAGGATAATTGGTTAACCTAAAGATGCCTTATAATAATGAAGTAAAAATGGGGAGCAACAATTAACTATTGATTTTTGGTAACAATTCTAGAATAATAGACTATGGAAAAAATTTGTTGTTTTTTGGGGGAATTACGAAAAAAGGCATGTCTGTATTATTTATTGATGAAATGCTAATAGGGAATGTTGTAATTGCTTTAAATCATGTTATTACAATCAAGGTAAGTGTACTTAAAATTATAATCTATCTAACAACTGAGTAGGTAATCCTCAAAACTTCTTATTTAAGGAGTCAAGGATTTGGTGCTAATCAACTTGATTTTTTAGATTCGATAAAAATAATGAGGAGAAATACAACTCTTATTTTTGATTTAACATCATTTATATATATATATATTAATACATAAACTTATATAAGTATATATAAATATTTTATTATTCGTAAAGAAATTAAAAATTTTTAGCGGATAGATGATATGTAGGTTTATTTTAATTTTTTGACATAGCTCTAGAATCAGATCCATCAGGAGAAACCCTTTTTCTCGACACCCATTTATATACTCCAAAAATGAAAAGACTGATTCCCGTATTTCTGCAAAATTCACATGAAATCAGTTGAAAATCACAATCGTTTTTAGTTACCCCCAAACTTGTTTCACTTTATTCAGATTTGGAGAATATTTCTTTTATCTTCATAGACAAATAATACTTCGTCCGTAATATTTTAATCATATAGCGCTGATGTTAAAATGTTTTTTGCATCAATTTATTTCGGTATTTAACTAAATATCAAATGTTTTAATACATGGACATTGTCAGCCGTACTTATGATGACAGAAAGCTTATCTTCTAATGATATCCTGTAAAATATGAGTATTTTAACTCGTTCCACATTTATAAGCTTTTTTGCTGGTATGCTGAGTGCGACTATAATCCGTAATTTTCGTTATTTTTCAGAACGATAAGTATGGAAGTTGATAGGATGCATATTTGCTGTGAAGTAGTTAGTCTATATTTGCCCGCACTAAAATTTTTTACACATAGAATAATCATTTTATAATCCCTAAGGCACAAAAAGAAGAATGGTTGTCATGAGTTTCGTCTGGAATGCATTTTAAATCATTTTTTCCTGATTTTAAATGTATTCCAGTATCTGTCGCCTATATGTATTTATTATTTAAACTTTTTTGTCAAAGTTTATCTATGTTCCTATTAAAAAATATAGGTCAAAAGTACATAATTGTAGGCGTGTCGAAAATGTTAGATACACTTATAAAAAATCAAGTTTCAAGTTGTTAAGTAGTAGTGAAGGGGGGAAGAGAAATCATAATAGCTATTAAAAATACGTAGGTGGAATAGTTGGATAATAGAATTTTCATCATAACATGTTTGTACCAGAAACTATTTATATTTTAAATTATGAGGAGGCTAACATAAAGTATGTATTTAAAGAGAATAACTTCTATTTTTTCGATTATAATGATTTTCATGTTTACTATAGGTCAGAGTCTTTTACCTATAGTAGCAAACGCACAAGAATTAAATACATTAGGACTTGTGGATAGTTTTAAGATTGATAAAACAGATCTTTCTATCGGACAACGGACTAAAGTAACTATAAACTTCAGTGAAAAAGATAGTCTTAAGCTGAAGTCTGGAGACACACTAACATTAACACTGCCTCCAGAATTAAAAGGATTAAATACAGAGTTTCTATTAGATGATTATGGTACTTGTAAAGTCACTGCAGGTACTGTGGTATGTACATTTAATGATAAAGTGAGTACACATCAAAATATTAAAGGGTATTTAAACTTTTTTGTGGAAGCTGCTAATGTAGGAACGGATGAAAAGAAAGAGATTGAAACCAATTTCGGTACAAATGTAGATAAGCAATCTGTAACAATTACCGGCCCAAGCAGTGGTGGGGGTACAGATCCTGGAAAGCCACCATTTTTTTATAAAACTGGTGATATGAACTCAGGTAAGAGCGATGAAGTACGTTGGTTCTTGAATATAAACTTGGCTAAAGAAGAGTTAAGTCGTGATATTGTTGTGACTGATAATTTACAGGAAGGTCAAACACTTAATAAGGATAGTTTCTATATAATTGTAGATGATTATATAGGTCGTCGATCTTTAACGCTACAAGAGCTTGAAAAGCAAGGTTACGGAACGATTACCTTTACTGGAGACAAATCATTTAAAGTTGTGCTTAATAAGGATAAAGCGCGTCTTGCCTCCTTTTCGATTGGTTATACATCTACTATAACGGAAGCTGGGAAGAAGCAAGAGTTTTTTAAGAATGATTATACGATTGATTACCAAGTTCTAAACAAGGAACCAGTTAATGAATCGGGTACTCATCCAGTCGAAAATATGACAGCTGGCGGTGGTGCTGAAGGTAACGTGACTCCAAAAGGAACACTAAAAATTGTGAAGCATATTGAAGGGGATGAAGAAAAAGTAATCCCAAATGTTTCGTTTAAGTTGTATAAAGAGCCTGATGAACAAGTTGGAGATGTATATAAAACAGATGAAAAAGGGATAATTGAAATCCCTAATTTACAACCAGGTAAATATTATGTGAAAGAAGTTTCAGCTCCAGACTATGTTGATTTCGATCCTCAAGCAAAAGTAATTTTTGAAGTTAAATCAGATGCTGTAAATGGAGTTAAGTTGCCAATTTCGAATAAGGTGAAAACTACATCTATTGCAGGGACGAAGACGTGGAAAAACGATAACGAGAAAGATCGTCCAAGTTCAATCAAAGTAGAATTACTACAAAATGAGAAAGTAGTAGACACGAAAGAAGTAACAGCGGCAGATGGTTGGAAATACAAATTCGACAACCTAGCAACGTATGATGCAAATGGAGTAGCGTACAAGTATGAAGTAAAAGAACAACCGATAGATGGATACACAACAGAAGTAAACGGTTATGATATTACAAATACAAAAGTGGTACAAAAAACCAAAGTAGAAGGAACGAAAACATGGAAGGACGGAAATGCGGAAGGTCGTCCAACGATGATTAAAGTAGACTTACTACAAAGCGGTACAGTGATTGCGACGCAAGAAGTAAGCGAAGCAACAGGTTGGAAATATGAATTTAAAGATTTGGCGATAACCAATGCAGACGGAAAAGCATATAAGTATGAAGTGAAAGAACAAGCAGTAGACGGATACGAATCCAAAGTCAATGGTTATGATATCACGAATACAAAGGTAGGCAAGACATCAGTTGCAGGAACGAAGACGTGGAAAGGTGGCACAGAGGAAGAGCATAAAGCCATCAAAGTAGACTTACTACAAAACGGTACAGTGATTGCGACACAAGAAGTCAGCAAAGAAACAGGCTGGAAGTATGAATTTAAAGATTTAGTAGCGTTCGATGCAAATGGAAAAGCATACAAGTATGAAGTGAAAGAACAACCGGTAGATGGATACGAATCCAAAGTCAATGGTTATGATATCACAAATACAAAAGTAGGCGAAACAAAAGTAGAAGGAACGAAAACATGGAAAGACGATAACGCGAAAGATCGTCCGGAAATGATCAAAGTAGATCTTTTACAAAGCGGTAAAGTAGTAGATACAAAAGAAGTAACAGC
>NZ_JAEHBQ010000138.1:0-235 GCF_016483555.1 Bacillus cereus group sp. N14 | reverse complement strand
TTGGCTTGAATGCCACGTAACCATCTACAGTTTCACTGAAATGGGGCCTACAAACGAAATCAGGAATGTGAGGTACTTTTTCACCACGAGCGAACTCACGGAAGGCTTCGTTTGTAAATACACGAGCAATTTGAATTGCACGGTCTGGACGGAAGTTATAGAAGATAACTGCATCATCATCATTGATTGTTGCAACTGGCGGGTTAGCTTCGTTAACAATTACAGACGGCAATAC
>NZ_JAEHBQ010000137.1:0-235 GCF_016483555.1 Bacillus cereus group sp. N14 | reverse complement strand
ATTCAATTACTTAGGCATATATTTAACGCAGGCAGGCAATTTTGATGCTGCCTATGAAGCGTTTGATTCTGTACTTGAGCTTGATCCAACTTACAACTACGCGCACTTGAATCGCGGGATCGCATTATATTACGGCGGTCGTGACAAGTTAGCGCAAGATGATCTGCTGGCGTTTTATCAAGACGATCCCAATGATCCTTTCCGTAGTCTGTGGCTTTATCTCGCTGAGCAGAAG
>NZ_JAEHBQ010000136.1:0-237 GCF_016483555.1 Bacillus cereus group sp. N14 | reverse complement strand
GTACTCATATTATGAGTCAAAACGATATTTGTTTCATCGATGAATTAGAGGAACTAATTGAAGGTGAAGTAGATAGCTTAAAAATTGATGGTGTACTAAAAAGCTCTGCATACATTATTGAGGTAACGAAGAAATATCGTAAAGCAATTGATTTATGTGTAGAAGATCGTGATGCGTATTATGACGTGAAAGACGATTTATATCTGTCTCTTATACACATCTCCGAGCCCACGAGAC
>NZ_JAEHBQ010000135.1:0-237 GCF_016483555.1 Bacillus cereus group sp. N14 | reverse complement strand
CCCAGACGCCTACACTGAAGGCAAGCCCTAAAGCTACTTCGGGGAGACCCAGCTCGCTCCCGGTGCGATTGGAATTTCTCCGCTACCCACACCTCATCCCCGCACGTTTCAACGTGCGGGGGTTCGGGCCTCCATTCAGTGTGACCTGAACTTCACCCTGGCGATGGGTAGATCCCCGGGGTTCGGGTCTACGACCACGTCCTACCCGCCCTAATCAGACTCGCTTTCGCAGCGGCG
>NZ_JAEHBQ010000134.1:0-238 GCF_016483555.1 Bacillus cereus group sp. N14 | reverse complement strand
CCCCCCCCCCCACACCCCCCGCCCCCCCTCGCCGACCTGGCGCACCTTGTGGTGCTGCAGCGCCTGTGTTACCTTGAGCACCCTGAGGTCCAGTAGCGCCCGTGTTACCTTGAATACCCTGAGGCCCGGTAGCGCCCGTGTTACCTTGAGGTCCAGTAGCACCGGTAGCGCCTGTGTTACCGTGAGCTCCAGTAGCACCAGTAGAGACGGGGGGGCAGGGGGGACCGGGAGGGCCGGG
>NZ_JAEHBQ010000133.1:0-238 GCF_016483555.1 Bacillus cereus group sp. N14 | reverse complement strand
CCCGCCCCTTCTTTTTTAACGCGCCCTCCCCCACCGCGAGCTCCTCTAGTTATACCGGGTGCATCGGGAGATTTGTCTACTCCCGTTATTCAAGGTAACACGGGCGCTACTGGTGCCACTGGACCTCAGGGTAACACAGGCGCTACCGGTGCTACTGGACCTCAAGGTAACACGGGCGCTACCGGGCCTCAGGGTATTCAAGGTTGTCTCTTATACACCTCTCCGAGCCCACGCGACC
>NZ_JAEHBQ010000132.1:0-240 GCF_016483555.1 Bacillus cereus group sp. N14 | reverse complement strand
GGCCTGCTTCACGTGCTACAGAACGAATTTCATCAGTTCCATCATTAATTTCAGGAACTTCCATTTCGAATAAACGTTTTAAAAGACCAGGATGTGTAGGTGATACGTAAATTTGTGGTCCTTTCGTTGTTTTTTCTACTTTCGTAATTAATACTCGAATACGTTCATGTGGTTTGTACTGTTCGTTTGTCATTTGCTCACTTACAGGTAATAAATCTTCTACTTTCCCTAAGCTTACAT
>NZ_JAEHBQ010000131.1:0-240 GCF_016483555.1 Bacillus cereus group sp. N14 | reverse complement strand
CCCCCCCCCCCCCAGTTCCGTCTCCCGCCGCAGTCGCCATACGCCCGCTAGTTGGGCCTCGTGCGCCCGGAGCTCAGGGTCCGAGACCGGCTCAAGGTCCGGCTGGCGCTACTGGCGCTACTGGTGCTCAAGGTCCAGCTGGCGCTCAAGGATCTCAATTATAAAAAGCTGCCGCTGCCGACCATCTTACTCGAGTAGATCTAGGTGGGCGCCGGAACATTAAAAAAAGAGGGGGGGGGG
>NZ_JAEHBQ010000130.1:0-240 GCF_016483555.1 Bacillus cereus group sp. N14 | reverse complement strand
CAAATCCCATGCCAATCATGCATAACTACCAAATTCCAAATATGATGCCGATAATGGATAACAACCAAATGCCAAATATGATGCCAATCATGGATAAAAATCAAATGCCAAATATGATGCCAATCATGGATAATAATCAAATGCCAAATATGATGCCGATAATGGATAATAATCAAATGCCAAATATGATGCCGAAAAAGGAGAAAAAACAACAGCCTAAAATGAAGCAGAAAAAGCATA
>NZ_JAEHBQ010000129.1:0-241 GCF_016483555.1 Bacillus cereus group sp. N14 | reverse complement strand
CCCGTCGCTCCTCCCGCCCCAGCCGCCCCACGCCCTCCAGTCGCCCCTGGTGGTCCCGGAGCTCCCGTACCCCCCGTGGCACCTGGGGCACCCTGAGGTCCAGTGGCACCAGTAGCACCCGTGTTACCTTGAGCACCTTGAGGTCCCGTAGCGCCTCAGTGACCAAAGTCACCATGAGAGCCCTTCGGCCCCGTGGCTCCAGTCTAGCCGCAGTCGGCAGGCGGCGGGGGGGGTCCGGGCT
>NZ_JAEHBQ010000013.1:0-163405 GCF_016483555.1 Bacillus cereus group sp. N14 | reverse complement strand
CCCCTCCAAGTAATAGTGTAACATCCATGTGTATACATGGTCTTTTTCACACTGTCTACCTAAAGGGGATAATATCAGGGTTGGTCTTTTTTGATTTTTGTGTAGGTTTGCAATAAAGTTTAACCGTTTTGAAAAAAGATTAACTGCTTATAAAAAAGTCGTACCGTTTTCAATCCTTTTTATTTCCAAGTTGATGTGATATATTTATAACAATTAGTGCGAAATACATCGCAAAGGAGAATTCACATGAAAAACAAACTGGCTTACTTGGGGTTTATTGGATTTCTAGGATTTCTAGGACTTTTAGGTCCTCATTCATTTTTAGGTGAAACATCATTTACATATTACTATTTCGCTTTCTTCCCCTTCTTTTTATATGCAAAAGTTATACCAGATGAACTTTTTATTCTACATGTTCGCATTGCTGCCACAAAGGCATTTTTCGTGGCATTAGTAATGGGTGTTTTACTAATCTTAAGTATCGTTATTTTTGCAAATGTACATGTAATCAGATTATGCGTTGTACTTGCAGTTGTAATACCATTAGGAACTTTTGTAATTAATTTAGAAATATTTGAACGTAGAGAAAAGAAAGGGATGCAAGATGCCACTTAAAACTCGAATGAAAGAATATAGGGTAAAGCTAAGTATGTCTCAAGAAGATCTAGCCAATGAGGTTGGTGTCCGAAGGGAAACAATTGGCAATCTCGAAAATGGAAAATATAATCCTTCATTCAAACTCACTTATGATATTGCGAAGGTTTTGAAAGCACCTATTGAAGTTCTGTTTTGGTTTGAAGAATAGGTTAGGTATAAGTAAATTGTTGTAATAGATATGTCTATGAGTTTTGATTAATCTTTTTTATAAAAACTAGATTCGGATTTCTAACAAAAGACTCCATTTTGATTAATCTTTTTTCAAAATGGAGTCTTCTTATTTACCATATAATATGGGTTTGTGGAGTTTTTTTGATTAAACTTTATTTCAAACCAACATTTTCTTCCATAATGAAGTATTTAATTACATTGAGTGTTGTTATTTATCCTTACATATGCAATGTTCTCAACTAATTGAAAGTCATTTTCTATTAATTGGGTAATAAATTCATTTGAATTATTTTGCTTATCAATTTTCTCTAATAATACAAAATCACCTAATTTATTACTTTCCTCAAATGGTAGGAGCCTGTTTTCAAGTATAACGTTTAGGATACCTAATTCGATATTAGAGAATGTATGCTGCTTTGTTAATTTATTTGCTAGATGAAATGCAATTAATTGAAGAAACTTTCTAATGTCATATGGGGTAGTATTATAATACTTATATCTATTTGCAAGTTCGTTAAGTACATACAATAGATGATCAAATTCCATAGAAGATAAGGCGGAAATATCTTCAACTGGGAGTTTAGGTTTCTTTTTTCTTCCAAACGGTACTTTGATACGATTCATTTCTACACTTCCTTATTAGTATTTATCTCTTCCCACTCACTTTTTTCTAAGTAAATCATTTTAATTTGACGTCTAAGTAATTGTGAAATGGTTTTAGTAACTATGGAATCATTTAATGGATTATATAAAGTTTCAACTTGTTGGGGATGTTCCATTACGAATATAATATGGTGCTTTGATCCAGTAGCATGAACTATTTCTCCTAAACTATTTGCAATAAGGGGATTATCTTTCTTTATATGAGCAATACAGTTAGGGAGGAAAGTTTCTAACAATTTGCTTGTTTCCCAAGTGATTTCAGGTAAAACAATATCTTTTGCAGTTTCCTTAGCTTTAGGATCGCGATAAATTTGAATGTTTCTGCGTCTTTGATTAGAAGTTGGTTCTTCTTTTTGTTTTTCTAATTCGTCTAAACGCTGATTGAATGCTGCGATGGTATCAAGTAAACTTTGTAACAACGTTTGATTAAGCTCACTGGAATCTTCATTTTCGATATTTTTGATATTCTGTTGGTTCGTTGATATTTCCTGCTCCAGCTGAAGTATCTTAACTAATGCGATTTCAATTAGTGTTGCTGCATATACAGAATTTTTTATTCTATACTGTACCGTAGTAAGCTCTTCAAGAATACTTGGAATCTTGGATAATGGTATTCGCTCAGCAAGATTTATAAAGGCATTATTATAAGTGGCCACTTTAAACATGTCAGTTTTTTGAGATAGATTGAATATCATGAGGTCTCTGTAGTAACCGATTAAATCGCTTAAAAAGAAATCCGCTTGTTTTCTCTCTAGGATAGTTTGTAAAGAATCCAAAGTGCTGGTTAAATCTTTCTGAGTTATATAATGTATTAGTTTTTCAATATCCTGAATAGCTACTTTACCAACGACAGTTGCAACATGCTCTATTGTTACATTATTTGTTGCGTATGCGATGACTTGGTCCATTATGCTAAGAGCATTTCTTAAACCACCTTCAGCTAATTGAGATATTAAATGTAATGCTTCGTCTGTAATTTGAATTCCTTGATCATTGGAGATGAATTTTAACCTGTCAATCATTGCTTGAAGAGGTATATTTCGAAATTCGAATTGTTGGCATCTAGAAATGATAGTTTTAGGAACTTTTTGTGGGTCTGTTGTAGCCAGTATGAAAATAACATGTGCTGGTGGCTCTTCTAATGTCTTTAATAGAGCATTAAATGCAGAGTTTGAAAGCATATGCACTTCATCGATAATGTACACTTTATATTTTCCTGTAACCGGTGCTAAATGTACCTGGTCTCGTATCTGCCGTATTTCTTCTACTCCATTATTACTTGCAGCATCAAATTCTAGAATGTCCGCGAATTTATTATTATTAATATCACTACAGTTGGCACACTTTTGACAAGGTTCACCATTACTTAATGGAGTTAAGCAGTTAACACCTTTTCCAATTATTTTGGCAACAGTTGTTTTTCCAGTACCCCGTGGTCCAGATAGAAGGTAGGCATGTGCTACTTTTTCTAGTTTAATCGCATTCATGATTGTCATTTTAATATGATCTTGCCCCACTAAATCATTAAAGCTATTTGGTCTATACGCACGGTATAGTGCAACATAATTACTCATTAATTTTCCTCCCATGAATATCAAATTTTATTAAATGGCAATCCTTTTAAACGCAAAAAAGCAGCCAAATGAGTAGAGTTACTGTTCACATTTGCATGTGTTAACTCAACCCAAAGGGCTGCTTTTAATTTAAAGAAGAAAAAACAAAAAGTAAAAAATTATAAGAATATTATAATTTTTTGTTTGGTAAAAAGGAAGATTAAAAACTTAATGAATCGATTTGATACTCATAATTCCACATATTACTATTTAGAGGAGTTATCAGAAAATTCTATTGTGAGGGGATTAAAAATGGGTGAATTATTTTCGATTACAAAAAACGACGGAAAAGAATCAATAGATTTATTTAAACATTACAGTGAGTGTTTTGAGGAAGGAGATTCTATAGGTCAAGATAAGATATCTGATGAATTATTTACAAAAGTGAAAGATGCTGTTACTCAGTATTGGTTAGAATCTACGGCTTCATTACCTGATGTTGTTGATTTGTACATTATTATATCTTTAATAGAAAGTGATTCACCGAAACACAAGAAAATAGTTACACGTTTTTTCAATGACTGTAAAATTTTCTTAACAGCGAAGGAAAAGAAACAGGGTAAACGAGGGGAAATCGATCGCTTGTTAAAAGAATATAGTAAACCACAAATGAAAGAAAGACTTCAAAAGAATTTAAAAGTCGCTGGTGAAATTGAGATAGCTCAATTACAAGCATCGTATGATCAAACAGATAATCAACAGAAGCAAATTAAAGATGTACAAGAAGTAATTGAGAAGTACGGAATGCATTTCACAATTTTCATCACTGCTTATATAAAAACTCAAGGAACTGATGATATGCATGATTTGTATTTAGAAGCTGCTCCATTCAGATACATTAACATTCTTGCAGAATTAGCAATATTTCATCAGGAGAGATATCCTAGTCAAGAAAAGGCTGAAGAGATTTCATTTAAAGAGGAGTGGAATAAACTTCAAAATAAGTTAAACGAGTATGAAAAAAAGCTTAATAAACAAGAAAAAATGTTAAATAAATACAAAATGGAAAATGAATATTTGAAAAAACAAAAAATCTCATCAGATGCTAAGGCATCAAGAGTTGTTAAACAAACAGAGAGGTCAGTAAATGAATTGATGACTGAGTTGGCAACTGAGGAGGAAATCAAGTCAGAACAACATAAAAAAGAAATAGAGTATTTAAATAAAACGATTGAACAAATGGCTCAAGAAATCATTCAATTGCAGAAAGAAGAAGAGCCGGAAGGAGATGTGCATAAGAATGATTTGTCAGGCAAGAAAGTGGCTGTAATTGGTGGGAATAAAGAAAGATACTATAGAGAGTGCGTTGAAAAATACAATGCAGAAATTATATTTGTAGCAGAAGATCAGCATCGTAAGATAGATAGTGCAGTTAAAAAAGCTAATGTAGTCTTTTATCTAACAGAATTATTGAGTCATATATATCATGAATTAATTATTCCAGCCGCAGCTCGTTATAACACTCCTATCCGTTTTGTAAATAGTAAGGGGATTTCAGCGTTTGAAAGTGCCTTGAAAAGATATGCAAATGAGTAAAATGTAAAGTGAACCGTATATTAAAGTATGATATAATACTTGTAATATATTTTTGAATTTTCTTTCGTTTATTAAAGATTATGCCCTTCGGGTAAAAGAACGCTGTACATCGTACATGCAATTCTTTTCCGGAGGGCTATTTTTATTTGTACAAAAGTATGAAAGAGAGGGAAAGTTTTGAAGACGTCAGAAAAACAAAGTGTATTTCTACCAGGAGGCTACTTTGAAGCGAAGGCCATACCTCAAACTCAGATAGCTGATATTTACACTTCTAAGGGATTGATTGCTGATAATGGACTTGATTCATTTTATCATTTTAGCCAAGAAGACTCCTTCCTCAAGGAACGTGAAGTGAGTAGGTGGGAGATGAATTGGCTTCGGACAAGGGATGGCAGAAAGTCATCTTAATTGTTCGACATACATAAACTGTTACTTCACTACCAAACGAACGTACGTTTGGTATATAATAGAATTATATCGAAATGGGGGTGAAATGAATGTTGATCAATAAAGCATATAAATTTCGTATCTATCCAAATAAAGCACAAGCGACACTAATCAATAAAACGATTGGTTGTTCCCGTTTTGTATTTAATCACTTCCTATCTCTATGGGATCATGCATATAAAGAAACAGGAAAAGGTTTGACATATGGTACATGCTCTGTCAAACTTCCTGCCTTGAAGAAAGAGTTTGTTTGGCTAAAAGAAGTCGATAGTATTGCGATTCAGTCATCTGTTCGCAACCTTGCGGATGCTTATACACGCTTTTTCAAAAAACAAAACAGTGCCCCGCGTTTCAAATCTAAGAAGAACAACGTACAATCTTACACCACAAAACAAACAAATGAAAACATTGCCGTTGTAGGAAACAAAATGAAATTGCCAAAACTAGGTCTTGTTCGATTTGCCAAAAGTCGTGAAGTAAAAGGACGTATTGTAAATGCTACGGTTAGACGGAACCCTTCTGGTAGATACTTTGTGTCATTGTTAGTGGAAACAGAAGTGCAAGAACTTCCGAAAACAAATTCTTACATTGGAATGGATGTGGGACTAAAAGATTTCGCCATTTTGTCAGATGGAACAACCTATAAAAATCCGAAGTTTTTTCGATTATTAGAAGAGAAGTTGGCAAAAGCACAGCGTGTTCTTTCTAGAAGAATGAAAGGATCTTCTCGCTGGAATAAACAACGAGTAAAAGTAGCTAGAATTCATGAATACATGGCAAATGCTAGAAAAGATTACTTGGACAAAATCTCGACTGAAATCATCAAAAACCACGATGTTATTGGTATAGAGGATTTGCAAGTATCGAATATGTTAAAGAATCATAAGTTAGCAAAAGCAATTAGTGAGGTATCATGGTCACAGTTTCGAGCCATGTTGGAATATAAAGCAAAATGGTATGGCAAACAAGTCATTGTCGTATCGAAAACATTTGCTTCAAGCCAATTATGTTCATGTTGTGGGTATCAAAATAAAGACGTTAAAAATCTAAACCTACGTAAATGGGAGTGTCCTTCTTGTCGTACACACCATGATAGGGATATTAACGCAAGTATCAATCTAAAGAATGAAGCGATAAGGCTTCTAACCGCAAGGACTGCGGGGTTAGCCTAATCAATTAGAGTTCGATAGAACTCTTTACTTAGGAACCCTCCACTTCTAAACAAAGTGAAAGTGGGGGTAGTTCAAGGCTGCACAGCATATAGTACGACAGGCTGTGATTTTCAAATTAAGGAGAAGATATTAGGAAAGAAAATATCTAGTGCACAAGTGAAAAAAATATTGAAAGATGGAAAAACAAACATGATTAAAGGATTTAAGAAAGGGGAGGATCTTTTCGGTGCTGTGTTGTCATATAACATAGCAGCTAATAAGTTAGAGTTTAACAAGCCTGAAATTAAAGAAAAGGTGGAAAAGAAGGAAAGAACCATTCAAATTTCAATTTTTAATCAACTGTAAAACGTTGAATCTGTTTTCATTGCAGGAAGAAATGAGGTTTTAAAGTGGAGAAAGCATTATTTAATGTAATTGGAATAACACTGGGGTTCTGTGTATTTATTACTGCGTGTTCAAAATCAGATACTACGTCTTCTAAATCTAATGAACTAAAAAGTGAAGTAGTTGAAAAGGAAAGCAGCAAAAAAGAACTTGAAAAAGAGGATACCAAGACATATGAATCGTTATTTGCTACAAATGCCCCGTTAATGACACAAGAAGGACCAGGTAAATACGCAAAGGAAAGGGCACTCTCATCAGAAGAAATGAATGAACTTAATCAGGAATTGATAAAATTACCAAAGGATTTAAGTGCAGAACAAATATACGTACAATTACTAAATTTACAAGCGCAAATTTATAAAGAAGCTGTAAGTAAACTGGAGGGAATTATCCCTGAATTAGCGATTAAAGAACAAAATAATGACAATGTACATTCTATAAAGCCAAAAGAAAAATCCCTGAATGTGGAGATTTTACTTGATGCAAGCGGTAGTATGGCTGGTAAAGTTAATGGTCAAGTTAAAATGGAAGCAGCTAAGAAAGCTATTTACAACTATCTTGATAAGATTCCGAATAATGCAAATGTAATGTTAAGAGTTTATGGACATAAAGGAAGTAATAATGAAAATGATAAAAGTTTATCCTGTGGATCTTCGGAGGTAATGTATCCATTACAGCCTTATAAAAAGGAGCAATTTAATGCTGCTTTATCCAATTTTGGTCCGAAGGGGTGGACGCCGTTAGCATCCGCTATTGAGTCTGTAAATGATGATTTTAAAGAGTATACCGGTGAGGAAAACCTAAATGTAGTATATATTGTGAGTGATGGAGAAGAGACTTGTGGAGGAGATCCAGTCAATGCTGCCAAAAATCTCAACCAATCTAGTACTCATGCAGTTGTAAATATTATTGGATTTGATGTGAAAAATAGTGAACAACAGCAATTAAAGAATACAGCAGAAGCAGGAAAAGGGAATTACGCGACAGTAAGTAGTGCTGATGAATTACACCAAACTCTTAATAAAGAGTATGAAAAACTATATAAACAATGGGGAAATTGGAAGATTGATCAATACTTCAGTCTGAATACGCAGTGGGCAGATTTATTTATGAATATTAAAAAGGCTCATATGGAGATTAATGATGTAATTAATAAAGAGCATTATAACTTAAAGAATAATATTTCTTACTTAAATGAGAAAGAAATTATTGATTATAATAAAAAGCTCAGTCTTGAAAAGCTAATTAAACTTCGCTTTGAAACACTGACTAGTTATTATAATGATAGAGAAAGGGAGTTAATAAATCTTATTACTGAAAATGAAAAGAAAATGAAACAACAATTGGAGCAATCTAAACCATAATAAAAGGGTGTTAAAATATAAATGATTGGTAGTTTATCATTTTAGCCACAAATGCCCCTTTCAAAGGGAACGTGTAGGGGCATTTCCCAGTAGATGGGGTTCGGACAAGGGATGGCAGAAGACCATCTTAATCGTTCGACATTTATAAAGTGTTACTGGATAATTTGTCAGGATTACTTCATCATCTATGGGATGTACGTTTTTATTATTATAGACATTTATTGAAAGGGTGGTGAAACGAATGATGATTAATAAAGCATATAAATTTCGTATCTATCCAAATAAAGCACAAGCGATTTTAATCAGTAAAACAATTGGTTGTTCTCGTTTTGTATTCAATCATTTCTTATTTCTATGGAATAATGCGTACAAAGAGACAGGGAAAGGTTTGACATATGGTATATGCTCTGCAAAAATTCCTGCCATGAAGAAAGAGTTTGTTTGGTTAAAAGAAGTGGATAGTATTGCGATTCAGTCATCTGTTCGCAACCTTGCAGATGCTTATACACGCTTTTTCAAAAAACAAAACAGCGCCCCTTGCTTTAAATCTAAGAAGAACAACGTACAATCTTATACCACAAAACAAACAAATGAAAATATTGCCGTTATAGGAAACAAAATAAAATTGCCAAAACTAGGTCTTGTTCGATTTGCCAAAAGTCGTGAAGTAAAGGGCCGTATTTTAAATGCTACAGTTAGACGGAACCCTTCTGGTAGATACTTTGTGTCATTGTTAGTTGAAACAGAAGTGCAAGAATTTCCGAAAACATATTCTTACATTGGAATGGATGTAGGGATAAAAGATTTCGCCATTTTGTCAGATGGAACAATCTGTAAAAATCCGAAATTTTTTCGATCGTTAGAAGAGAAGTTGGCAAAAGCACAGCGTGTTCTTTCGAGAAGAACACAAGGTTCTTCTCGTTGGAATAAACAACGGATTAAGGTAGCTAGAATTCATGAATATATAATGAATTCTAGAAAAGATTACTTGGACAAAATCTCAACTGAAATCATCAAAAACCACGATGTTATCGGTATAGAAGATTTACAAGTATCGAATATGTTAAAGAATCATAAGTTAGCAAAAGTAATTAATGAGGTATCTTGGTCAGAGTTTCGAGCCATGTTGGAATATAAAGCAAAATGGTACGGCAAACAAGTCATTGTCGTATCGAAAACATTTGCTTCAAGTCAATTATGTTCATATTGTGGGTATCAAAACAAAGACGTTAAAAATCTAAAACTACGTAAATGGGATTGCCCTTCTTGTTGTAAAAATCATGATAGGGATATTAACGTAAGTATTAATCTAAAGAATGAAGCGATAAGGCTTCTAACCGCAAGGATTGCGGGGTTAGCCTAATAAATTAGAGTTCGATAGAACTCTTTACTTAGGAATCCTCCTCTTCTAAACGAAGTTCAATAGGGGGAATAATATTATGAAAGTAACTGGTATTGTTCAAAAAGTTGATGAGTTTGGAAGCGGTGGTATTGATTACGATTAAAATCTCTTCTGCTTTGTTTGTCGATAAAAACATCTTGTTCGTCCGTGATATGTTGTTTCATTGCTTCGAGTTATCGATTTTTATTTTGATATTTCCTACTAACCCTTATATATCCATTTTTTTGTATTCAAAATAAAAAGCCATTTTTTCAAAAGTGTTTCTAATAAAATTTGAACAAAAAACTTCAAAAGGCGTCAATAATTATTTAGTACTTCAAAAGTTTGTTTTTTGACCTTTCGAAGTATTGAAACGAGTGGATTTTAAGATACTTCAAAAGGTGTACCTTTTAGGAGAGTTTTTGTTATGGCGTTTTGTGCGAAATTCAACAAAAAGAATTTATTATTGTTATAATATATAAACAATAACGATTAGAAAGAATATTAGGATTATAATTTAAAAGAAGTCAAAGTTCTTACGTATCAACCTTTAAAATTGAGAACTAGTAGTTGATTCGTAATAGTAATTAAATTTTAAAAAAGGGGTAGAAAAAATGAAGAATGAAATCAATAAGGTGAATGAATTGGTAATTACCGAAAGTGAATTAAATTTTGAAAGTATATATGGTAAGCCGTATTTTCCAAAAGAGTATGAAGAGGATTTAAAGAAAGCGAATTTATTATTAGTGCCGTATGAGGGGTTTAGGGATAATCAAAATCCTGTTTTTCCAGAAGAGACAATGCAATTCTTTGAATTTATAAAGGAATATAATGATGGGGAATTAATCGGTGATATTTGTATTTCAGATGATAATTATCTAGAACTTGAGTTACATGCTGATCTCATTTATTTAGCTAATATGGTACTTGAAAATGTAATTTTCCCAGTAGCTATACAATTAATTTCAAATTATATTGAAGGGAAATTACAAAAGAGTAAAACGGATTTGAAAATAAAAGTAAATATTACAGTTGTAGATGGAGAAACGTCCAAAAACATTTCTTACGAAGGGGATGCAGATAAATTTGAGGATACAATTAAAGCTGCGAATAGAATTAATAATTAAGTAGAAGGTGAGTCTTTTGGGATATCATGAAATATCTACGTATTTACAGCAATTCAAAGGTGTAAAATTGAAAATGAATATTTTAGAAGAACTTTCAAATTTAAAAAAGATTGCAGTTAATAAGGGGAACCAGGAGGAAGCGAAAAGTATTTGGTGTTTAGAACAAGTTTATAAAGTGCTAACTGATTATATTACTGCATATAAACATTTGACCGATAAAGAGTACTATAAAGCATGGTGCAAACTAGATTGTGCAGATAATAAATTACATTTCCTTCGTAGGCACTTAGATTATACAGGTGATAAATATAATCTTGAATTCATCGAAGAAAATATTTTGAAATTACAAAAGTTATTCCCGTACCAATACTTCTTAAGTAGAGAAACAATTGTCAAAAACTCAACATGTTCAATTTGTAATCAGGTTATTAAACTTAGAAATTCTTGTGACCATAAAGTAGGAGAAATATATAATGGTGAATTATGTTCTCGGATTATTGGTGAGATGAAACTTATTGGGATAGGCTTAGTTACTAATCCGTTTGATAAATATGCAGTCGTGTTTTTGGAGGATAAAGAGTATAGTTATGACATGCTTGAAACTCTAGTGGAGTATTGGAAAAGTCCTTATGAAGAGTGGGAGCTTCTTATCAGCGAAGAGTTAATAGAAGGATATAGGGATTTAAATAGAGATGATCTTTGTATATGCAATTCAGGTGAAAAATATAAAAAATGTTGCCTTAAAACAGGGGAAGATAAGTATAATCATTATAAGTTATTGTTTGATGTAAAAAGTCGAAAAGACTTTAAACCTATAAAAACAAAAATGATTAGTAACTGGAAAAATTAAATTGAAGAATGTATACTTCTGTTAGTGATTTTAAGGAGAAAAAATAAGTGCAATAAACCTAATAAAATCATAAAAAAGAACATGTGAAAATCACTACATGTTCTTTTTTTATGATTTTATTCTATTTTGTCACTTTACTCATAAGTTTGCCGCAGTTGTGTACAGAGATAATAAAGTTGTTTAATTTACAATAAAGTCGTTTAAAACATAATAAAGTTGTTTAAAAATCTAAGGTTTATTCAACAATTGGGCCAGATTGTTGAATAACAGTCTTTTAAGAAATGTTATCTAACGACGCTTGTGCAAAAATAATATTGTTGTTTAATTTACAATAAAGTCATTTGAAAAATAATATTAGTTGTTTAAAAATCCTTATTCCACAAACGGAGCAGGTTAGTGGAAGCGATAGTAATTAGGTTTGACTGGGAAAATTGTCGATGATATTAAAAAAGACACCGAAGTGTCTTATGTTTTTCAAATTAAGCATACCGATAAATTGAAATTTAATTACTTAACATTATGTTTATCTTGGGAGCGAGGTATTTTATCGGTGAGTGTATACAAACCATGTAATGCTTGCTGTTAATAATGCTGACGAAATCAAAGCTGTAAGAACACTATATGTTTGCCAAATAAGTATCGTTGACCAATCGAAAGCACAGCACAGTATACCCAGGGCAATCGTAGCGATCAGGAAAATAACTGTTACGATTATTCTCTTTTTTGTCATTGGCTGCCGCTCATTCGTTTTCCTTCTGCGTAATCCTAAGAGAAATAGGAGAACGGCCAATAGGAAAAGAATAATAGTGATAGACGACAAAATGATATCCAAAAGCTGTGTGCCGCTTATTTCATATGACTGAGTTAGATTGCCGTCTAGTATATCTTTAACTTTTAGTACCAGGTTTATATTGGTATTTGCGCCGTTGCTCAGCAAGCAGACGGCTGTTCGTTCATTTAGCAGTATGACTACTTCGGTTCTGAAATTTGGATTGCCCCCAGTGTGTTCTATAATCGTTTGGTCGGCGTTTACCGACCAGCCTGCCGCATAATACATATCGTTGACAGCCGAAACAGACATATCACCCCTATGTGATTTTTCGATAACCGTGTGAAATATTTCGGGTATGTCCTGCACAATACCCATCTGTATGCCCATCCAACGCGCCATATCTTTTGTATTAGAAATGATGTAGCCTGCGGGCTTATTCCCAGCATAATCCGGAGCTTTAAATGGAGTTGTCATAAAAAAGGAAGAACGGTAGCCCTGTGCCAACTGTCCAGTGGCTTGAGCATCTTCTTTATAAACATACGTCTGGTGAAGACCTAACGGCTGAAATACCTGTTCCCTCATAAAGTCTTCATAGCTTTGTCGCGACACAATCTCAATAACCAAACCCAATACGTCATAATTAACGGTTCCATAGTTATACTGTTCACCGGGAGGGAACGCCAATTCAGCATCTACGAGCATTTCCACAGTCTTTTGCAACATATCCGGTGTATTGCCTTGTGGAATACTTTGAGTATGCCTAATATTTGTTAGACCACTGGTATGGTGAAGAAAGTTATTTAGTGTAAGGCTTTGCATATCAACAGGTTTCCCTTGATACTTTAACGTAAACCAAGGTAAATATTTTTGGACAGGGTCAGTCATTGAGAGCAGCCCTTGCTCTTCCAATAGCATAATACCCATACCGGTAAAAGCTTTACTGACCGAGGCTAACTCATAGAGTGTATTTTCACTTGCAGACAACCCCTTTTCACGGTCAGCATACCCTGAAGAAAAGTAGAACACTTCATCATCAGCAAGTATTGAGATTGACATTCCCGGCACACCTGATATACGAGAGGCATCATCTAGCAACGCTTGTATTGCCGCAGATTTCGAATCAGACAACGCATAACTTTGTGTTGCGAATCCTGAGATTAATATAAATATCGTTAATACAAAAACAATAATCTTTTTCATAAACTCTCCTTTTTGAAAAATTATAATAGAATAATATAAATAACCTACTTTTACAACTACTAAACTAAATTTTAATTTATCTTTCTATTCACCTATATAATATCAAGTAATTGTGAAAAGTTACACTTAACGAACAGATGCGTTAGTTCAATAAGAAAAACGATCTTCAACAATCGGGCGCTATTGTTGAATAAACCTTAGATTTTCAAACGACTTTATTGTTATATTTTTGAGTAAAGTGAAGTATCTTATATCGAAAATTAAACAACTATATTTTAGCCCCATCCTAAATTTAGAACGGGGTTATGCTTGTTTTAGGTTTTAAAATTAAATAGCTTTATTGTCTTTTTACAAGTTGGAAGAATAAACTTGCCGAACATTGCTTATTTTAGAAGATATTCAACTAATTATCTAAAGAAAATGGAAGCATAACTTTACCGTGAGTTAATAATTAACCCATAAGTTTGCCGTTAGTTTATGCGGAATTTTATACATATGGAGTATAGGAAATAAAGAAACTGATAGCTTATAGCCACTGATATAACGGGATAAATAAGAAACTGAATATATAGGTGAAGAGGATGCTTCGCAGCATGTTAATAAGCCGGGGATTGTTGGTGAGGAGAACTTCTGATAATAGGACGTTATGTTAACCTTACATGAATATAATATGCAGTCCACATGTTATGTTTGCGATCTCACCAACATAACGCAAATTTGTACAATAAGGAATTATTAAGACAAATAATATTGATAAACAAACAAAAAGAAAAAGCGTGTTTTGAACAAAGATTGATCAAAACACACTTTTAGCTTAATAAGAAAACCCCTTATTCAAATACAACCATTTCTCCCACATCTATAAACCCAAATCGCTTATAGATATTTTTCCCATCATCTGAAGCCTGTAATACAACTGCTTTTTGTTTATCCTTTGTTTGAGTTAGAAGAAATTTAAACATTTCACTGCCAATTCCTTTACCTCTAAATGGCTCTTTTGTCATCACATCATAAATACCATAACTATCTTTGCTTTCTATTAATAAACCAGTAGTTACAGGCATTTCATCTATGCATCCAATAAACATTTGAACTTCTGAACCTAATTTCATTTGTGAAAACTTATTAAAATAACTTTTTAATGCATCTTTTTCTGGTGTACCTTCAAATAAGCTCATGAATACCTCTATATATTTTAAAAGTTCTTCATTATCTTTCACATTAGTAATCATAAGCTGATGGGAATTTCTTTGACCAACATTAAGAGTATTTTCAAGTTTCATCATTACATTACGTTCCGCTTCTTTTAGATCATATTCTTGCATAAGTTTTGTCCAATCCTCGGTTAAATACTGAGCATCAATCCAAATACTAAAGGGATATTTTTCATGAGAAAAATTATTAATTCCATGTCTAATCTTAGCTGCATTTTTGATACTTGGAGATTTCGGCACTACTACATTGAATGTATCAGTAGGAATTCCTGTATTTGCTATGACGAAATCTTCTTCTTTTATAAGTTCTCCACTAACTGTATGAGTAAATACTTTTAATTTTTCTTCTAAATTATTTATTACTAATTGTTGATTTGTAATCATGTTTTTGCACCTTTCAATTCAATTTAGCGCGCTTTTTTTATTATAAGGTCAATTAAACACTAAATATACTGTGTTCACAGTATTTACATCCTCCCATAATATTCAGAAAACTATAAAGGGATTTACATTTGGGATTATATATATGATATACCCATCCAATTCCAAAACCTGTAGACGAAGAATAATCCGTAGAACTTCCAATAACGAGAATTATGTAACCTACTAATGATGGTCTATTGAGCTATCTTTTTTGTTGTGTGCATATTAGAAGTATAAGTTTGCCACAAACAAAAAGAACCATAAGCTTGCCGTTCCGGCAAACTTATGGTTCATATCACATATTTTGTTACTTATAAGTAATGTATACTTTAAATATATGTTACTTATAAGTAATGAGAGGAGCGGCTATGATGTTATTCATGTTAGAGGAAATTATGACACCAAGAGAAGCATGCGATCGTTGGGGGATTACACAAGAAGCGCTACGGATGAAACTGAAGAGAGGTAAAGATAGTAAATTAGTAGATGAATTAATTAAGGGTGGGAAAATTAAATACTATAAGCCTGAAGGGAAACAACGTGGAGAATGGATTTTAACGGTAGAAGCTATGGGTTTGCTCTTTCCTAAGAGAAAGGAAAGATGATAAATGGATGTTATATAATAATGCATAAGTATTCGATAAATTGTTAGTGTCTATATTATAAATGGGGGGCTTGAAATACATGGACAGTGTATTGCCTATTGGAACGAAACATGGATGTTTTACTATAATCGGTGGTTTTGAAGTATATCAAGAAGAAGTTGCTAAAAAGAAAATTGCGGATTTAGAACAAGAAAAGCAAAAGTTTATAAATGGGGAAAGAATTACTGGGAATAATTTTGAATCTGTAGATGCTTATGATAGAACCATACAAGATTGGAAGTCTTACAAGAAATATCAATGTAAGTGTAAATGCGGAAAAGTACATTATTTAGTTGAGAATATGTTATTAAGAAAAAGTTATAGAGATTGCGGGGAGAGTTGTGCGGTAAAGCAGGAACGTGAGAGAAAAAAGATAGCTTCATATCCTAGAGTAAAAGATGAAAGTTATGATATTGATTATTTATATACCACACACGAATCATTAGAGGTATTAGAATGTATTGATGAAAATTATGAAGGGAAACCTATTATATTTCATAAAGGAAGAAGAGGAAAGGAAGGTGGTAAGTGTAAAGTATATAAGTTATATAGATGTCGTTGTTATTTATGTGGTAATGAATATCAATTTAAGTCAGCAGATTTTGAGATAAAAAATGATGGATACGGATCTAGAGCGAAAGATGGATATTATTGTAATGCTTATTGTGGCTGTCATAAGATTTCATCATTTCAATGGCGAACTATAAAAATACTGAGAGAAAATAATGTTGCATATAGAGTCGAAGTTGAGTTTCAAGACTTATATGGTGTAGGGCAGAAGAATTTATTGCGTTATGATTTTGCTGTTCTTGGTTCAGATAATAGCATTAAATATCTTATTGAGTGTCAAGGTGAACAGCATTATAAGCCTGTAGCCGAGTTCGGTGGTGTTTCACAATATGATTCTCAAGTAAAGAATGACGAATTAAAACGTGCCTATGCGAATAAACAAAATATATCTTTATTCGAAATTCCATACACTTGTAATACATACGAAAAGGAAAAAGAATTCCTTAAAACTGCTGGAATTCTTTAATTGCATATTTTCAGTATAGCGTAAAATAGAAAAGTCGATTCCTTTAAAGATTCGGCTTTTTTATTAGAGATATTTTATTTTGCATCTATTATATTAGAAAATTGCAGTTTCATTTTATTATAAAAAGCATCGGTACATATGACAGCGCTATTTTGCTGGTCGATACCAACAACAGTCATGTAGCTAGAAAGTAAATAACCATCTTCATAATATGTAATTAGTATTTCTTCTTCAGATAACAAAGAACATAACAACATGTTCTCGTTCAGTTCTTTTTCTTCATCTGTTAAGGTCGGCCGAGTTACTTTGTTTTTCTCCTTAACAATTTCACGTATACCGTCAAATTGAGATGTTAATGCGGCGAACGGAGTCCATTTGACCATTTTTCTCCCTTTTGGCATATTAGCGTTATTCTTTTTTATATAAAGGTTACTTGTAATAATTCCATTAAACTTTATTTTAAATCTACATGAAAGTGTTTTCATTATAGGCCTGTTTACGTCTAAAATAGCGTTGTTTAATAAATGAAATTAATGACATTGAATTATATTTCTTCTCGATATGTGAGAGGATATTTAGATAAGTATCTATTTTTTTGTTATAGCTTTCATTTTGTTTACTTAGAAATGTGAAACACATCTCAGTTATTTTACCTTCAGTATTTGTACAGAACTTATGAAATTCATTTCTTTCTACTTTTAGATTAAAGAAACCGTTTTTTACGATAAATCCAACTTTAGTATAAAAACCTATTAGATACTTTTCATCGAAGGCCGTACTAATCATTCCATTAAAGCGGAGTTCATAACCAGGATAGCTAAAATATGTCCATCTGTATATGGAGTATACCATAGCAGTTCCAACCCCATTTCCAATATGATTTGCATCTAAACTGGTAATAGTAATTTCAATTTTGTTTTCTGATTGATCTTTTTGAATACGACATGAAGCAGTTCCGACCCTTGAGTTATTAACAAGGTCGTGAAATTGCATGTCGAAGGAAATATACTGAAACTCACATCGTTCACTAATACTAGTAAATGAACATTTTAATTTTTAGCCATTAGTAGTCATTATGATTGGAAGTGTAGTCAACATAGAATAAATTACACCCTTTCTACATAATAGTTAATCCTGCGATTTTTGATTAATGAAACTCCCAGTATAAAATTGGGCGAGGCAAAGAAGATAGGTGGGAGATCAACTGCTAGCAAAAGTCTGACGGATTCAGCTGAATATATGAACTTAAGGACACATGAGTCCAACTTAATGTAATAAAAAAGAGCCATATATGATGGTATGGCTCCTTTTAAGTATTAAAATGTTTCTCCATGTTCCCTCATTACGTAATGGATAGAGCTATCCTGTACTTTTGGTGCAAATGTTTCTCCATGTTCAGCATTTTGAGTAATGTTGTTTGAAGTGAAGCTAAATCCGAAAACGGCTACTAATCCTAGAGTGATACCTAAAACTTGAATTACTTTCTTCATTATTTTAGTGCCTCCTTTTTACGTAGTTTTTCTTCGGCTTCGTGTGACTTAAAGAAATATTGATTTGCTTTATCTTGTTGGTTAGATGAGTAGAATTTTAAAGCCAATTGTTTCGAGTAGTCATGAACGAACCCTAATAAACCTTCTTGTTCAAAGTACTCAATTCCTTCTGCGATTGTATTTTCGGACTTTTCTGTAGATTCTTTCGAGTTTAGTGCGCTTAATATTGAGAAGTGGTGTTTATATTCCGTGTTATTGATACGATTGCATGCTTCTAACCCAGTTTCAATAAATTTTAATGACTCTTCTGTATTTCCGAGTTTGTAGTTTTCTCTTGCAATAAGGAAAATTGCTTTATAACTCTTTTCTGGAGTATCGATAGCTGTTGTTAGGTTTCGTATAGCTGCTTCTGAAAGATCTTGCTCAGCATATAGAAAACCTAAGTTATGTCTAACTTTAAGGCCTAACATGGTGTTGTGTTTTTTTGTAACGATATCTAAAGCCTTAATAAAATATTCTTCCGCATATTCATATTGTTTAAGTGATGTACATGTTAATCCAAGGATATTATTACAAGCTGCTATATTAAGTTCATATCCTGTTTCAGGTTCGAAGAATTTTAAAGCACGGTTTGCATACTTCACTGCTTCTAATGGTTGTCTTACCTGATAGTAAAAAGCAGCCACTTTATAATAGAATTCAGCTTTCTCAATCTCATCAGGGATATTTGTGATTAATTGTTTTGCCTTATCGAAATACTCACCAGCTTTTTTATATTCTCCAATTTCTGTGTTATGAATTGCCTTAAAGAAGTTGTAATAATAATTTAAAAGTTCTTCACTAGGTTTATTAAAATCTTCAATTTTTTCAAGCGATTTTTTAGAGCCTTCATAATCTTTGTTTAACATATTATGTCTAAACTCTAATAAAGAGTAATATAAAAGTACGTTTTGATTTTCTTCAATTTTATCAATCTTATTTTTTATTTCTCCAAATAAATTAGTTGATTTTTCATGATCTAGTTCACGAATAGAGTCATGCCATTTACTTAAAAGCTCTGAAATTTCACTTAATGTTACTGTTGCAGCTCCCATATAAAACCCTCCTATTATATATTGTGCGATTTCTCATTATTGTATCAAAATTGTTAATATTTAGGTATCTAGAAAAATATTTCTCAACAATATTCTATTGACTTCTACAGAAAAAATTAATATTTTCGAGTTTCCCAGACTGCAATATCCATAAATAAACTTAAAAATTTTTTTCATAAAGATAATTGGGCTACTAAGCAGAATAAAGAGCGAGATAATTAAATGTGATTTAACTTTGAAATTTACGCGTGGTTCTTTTTAAGTATTGAGAGTAGGTTAATATTGTTTTACGGTTACTTAGTTTCGTAGAATTATTTGTATATATTTAAAGTGAAGGACAAGTTACAGATAGTAACCTGTTAGATAAAGAGTTGTTTTTATATTTATAATTAAAGGGGGGATCTGTAGAAAAGTGAATTTAGTTTTGTATGCGATTCTCATGATAGTTATAGCAATAATGTTTAATCTAGGAATTCTGTTTTGGGAAAGAGTAAGGAGAAATTACAAAAAGCAACATTTGCATAATACTAATCTTAAGAAAAGGGAGAAATGACATTTGTCTATTTTTGATAGATTATTATTTTTTTATGTTTTAAGCATGGTTGCTTTATTATTCTGTGATGTTTTAGGAATTAATGTGTTTTTTAGTTTTTCTACAATGATAATAAATATGGTTTGTTCATGTTATCTATATATTCATTATGTGAAAAGAAGGAATAGAGAAGTCCATTATGTAGTTTAAAGTAACTGGTAGAAATTTGTGAACATACTTAGTAGCCAATTCTGAGAATAATAATTGTGGGGGAAAAAGATGAAATGGGGAATAGAAGCAATAAAAAGTTATGAATTAAATTGTAATGGTTTAGAACGTTTTACTTTTTTAGGGGAAGAATACCAAAGTACCAATTGGAGTTACTTATCCCTCTCTCATCTTCAAAATTTCCTGGAAACATCGGGTTTGGATAGAGATATGATTTTAGAACTGCTGCCAATTAATTTTAAAGGCATTGTATGGAATTCTCTCGAAAGCGAGGACTTGGAATTTCTAAATACTTTAACGAACCCTAATAGATGTTTGGAAATTTTAGATAGGTATAACTTAATGGATTCTGCAGCAGCTTATACACCAAGCATGGAATATAAACTGAGATGGTTAAAAGAGCGCTGGGTGAAAGGATATTATGTTTTCGCCAACTGTTAAGATAAGACTTGAATAATAGAAAGGAGGATATTATTGAGAGGCCCAACTCATGTAGCAGCAGGAGCAGCTTTCGCTTTAATTGCACATAATTATGCGGGAATTGGGGATGACCCATATTTATTAACGGCTACATCAATAATTGGAGCATTAATACCAGATATTTGTCATCAAGGATCTACTTTAGGAAGAAAAATACCTTTATTATCTTGGGGTAACAATAAAACTTTTGGTCACCGAACAATAACACATAGTCTAATCTTTTTGTTTGGTATAACGGCATTTCTTAAGTACCTAGTTCCCCAGTACCCCATAATATATATAGGAATGTTTATTGGAGTATTAAGTCATTTAGTGTTAGATGCCCTTACTCCAAGTGGGATTCAATTGCTTTATCCTTTGAAAATGAAAATAAGATTTCCGATATATACAAGAACAGGAAGTATGATTGAATATATATTTTTCTTTTCACTTATTGTAATTGACATAACTTTAATTGGAGGTTCTTTTAAAATTACATGAAAAATAGGGAAGAAATAAAGCACTCGAACAGCTATTTAATGTTCAAGTGCTTATTTTATGTAGAGTCTAGATTTTAATTAATGATGGGATAACTTTATATCTTATTTATACAAATTATGATATGGTACAATATGTTAATTAATTACAATTTTTTTCTAAGGGGATGGGGCATAGTGAAAGCAAAGAAACTAGTAACGTTTGCGATACCGTTCATGCTATTGGCAGGTTGTGGTACCGATAAAACAGACGCAAAGCCAAAAGAAAAAGTAGAATCTAAATCAGAAACGAAAGAAAAGCTGTCAAAAGAGAAGTATCCAACTCGAATGACTGGTTTATCTTCTGAGTTAGTGCAGAAAATTACAGTAATAACTGAGATAGCTATGGATAAAACTAAAAAGGAAACTGACTTAAAGAAAGAAATTCTAAAAGAAGAGTCTGAGTTGCAAAAGATTATCGCTAAGTTTAAGAAGATAGACCCACCAAAAGAGTTTGAAGACGCTCATAAAGAGATTTTAAAAGCAGTAGACTGTTATAGTGAAGCCTATGCACTTCAAGTAGAAATTATGAAGGGTAAAGGAAAAGTAACAGACGAAGATAGAGAAAAGTCTAAAAAGTCAATGGACTTGATTAATGAGGGTAACAAGTACTGGCATAAAGGATTCGACCCTATTGAATCCCATAATGAGAAGGAAGCAAAAGCCTTAGGTTTCGATGTAGATACAAAGACCGACTCTAAGTCGTCAACTACTTCTGATAATGGTAACGTACAAATATCCGCAGACGGTAACGAGTTAATCGGTTCTTGGGGTAGTTACAAAGGTTCTGAGTTTCGTAAGGGTTTAGACTTTAGACAAGATAAGTCATTCACGGCTTATGATGACACTGGTAACTCTTCTTATGAAGACAACCATATGACAGGAACATGGTTATACAATAAAGACAGTAATAAAGTAACTTTGATTCCTACTGAGTTTGTTAAGGACGGTAAGAAGATAGATGCTAGACAAATGAATGCGGTAGTAGATTATACTGTTGAGTTCTTGAGAGCAGGTTCTTTAAGAATGGTAGATAGTAAAGGTAACAAATTAGAAGTAGAGAGACAGAAGTAAATTTGAAATAAAGTCGAACTGTTTATAAAAAAAGCTGAAGCACTAGATTCCTTTGTATAAAAGGAATCTTTTTTATGCTTATTTTTAATTATAATATTCTTATAGGGTAATAATTTTGTTACAAGTAATGAGGCAAAAGACGAAAGAGGTGTTGATTGGAAATAAAGTTTATTTCCAATCAACAATATAACTAATATGTATCGGAGAGAAATTCAATAGATTTAAAAAATTAGTGATTAAATTACAAAATCAAAATGTGTGAATATGAAAATGGTTTGTAATAAATGTAAAAAAATAAAAAAATTTGGAAAATGATTTAATGTTTGTAATTTTTTGTCTTATAATAGTTCTTAGGTTTATTGTGATTATTTTTAATATTTAAATAATCATGCAAAACAAATATTGTTTGGGAGGTTTTTAGATTGGGGAAAAGAGTTGTTGTAAGAGTTCTAGCAGTACTTTCTGTACTTGCGCTATTCCTAAATGTTTTTTTACCAAGGGTTAGTGCAGAGGTAATGACGCACGAGAAATATTCAATGAACTGGAGTTATAGTAATAGTTTAGGCAAGTACATTCGAACTGAAATGATTAAAAATTCAAGCGGTCAAATTGCTTATTGCTTAACTCTTGGACTAAAATCACCAAATGGTGAAGATCTTCCTGAAATGGGGAAAACAGATAATGTAGTATATAGGGTCCTATTAAACGGTTTCCCGCAAAAAAGTGTTCAGCAGTTAGGAGTAGCTAATCAGAATGAAGCGCATTACGCAACTCAGCTTGCAGTTTGGAATGCATTAGGTCAACTTGATGTAAATGAACTGAAACATGAAAATAAAAATGTTGAAAAAGCAGCTAAGGCAATTATCAATACTGCTAACAATAGCGGCGATACACAAGATATCTATATGAATGTTATCCCAGCTGAAAAGCAAAAAGCAGAATTAAAAGGTGAGTTCTTCGAAACGAATCTATATACAGTACAAACAAATGCTAAGAGTGGTTCTTATAAAGTAGTAGCGAAAAATGCACCTAATGGAGTAAAAATTGTTAGTGAAAATGGTAAAGTGAAAGATCAACTTTCAGTTGGAGAGAAATTCCGTATCCAAATTCCTAAAAATACAAAAACAGGTGAATTTAATTTAAGTGTTGCTGCAAACTTAACAAAAGTTCAAGCAATTGCTTACCGCGGTACGGATACTGTTCAGAATGCTACAGTATTACTAGAAAGAAATGAAGAAAAGCTTAGTAGTGACCTTGCAGTAAATTGGGAAGCAGCTGGTTCTTTAAAAATTAAAAAAGTTGGGGAAAGTGGAGAAGTATTAGCTGGTGCGGTATTCGAGGTTTTTAATGCAAATAATGAATCAGTTGGGAAAATTACGACTGGTGCTGATGGTACTGCAGAATTAAATAACCTACCAATTGGTACTTATACTGTAAAAGAAATAAAAGCGCCAACAGGCTATGTTTTAGGTGATAAACCACAAACCATTGAGGTTAGGACAGGAGAAACTGGGGCTGTTCAAATAGTAAACAACAAGGCAAAGGGAAACATTGAAATAAAAAAACTTAGTGATTCAGGTAAAGTGCTACCTAATGTTGAATTCACTGTTTTTACTGAAGATGGAAAAGAAGTGAAAAAGGCAGTAACAAATGAAAATGGAATTGCAAAGGTTGAAGGCCTTACATTTGGTAAGTATTATTTCTTAGAGACTAAAACACCAAATGGATATATCGGAAATAAAACAAAGTATCCTTTTGAAATTAAAGATCATAATAAAACACTTACTTTTACAGTAGAAAATACCGAAGTAAAAGGTAGTGTAAAACTATTAAAAGTAGATACCGAAGATATTAGTAAAAAATTAGAAGGTGCAGTATTCGAGTTAAAAGATACAAGTGGAAAAGTAATTGGTGAATATAAGACAGATAAAAATGGTGAGATTAACGTTAAAGATCTAGCGTATGGTAAGTATTCATTTGTAGAAAAGACTTCACCAAACGGTTACGTTCTTGTTACAGAACCAATTGTGTTCGAAATAAAGGAACATGGAAAAATTATTGAGCTATTAGCAGTTAATCATCTAATCAAAGGTGATCTGGAAATTACAAAGATAGATGTTGCGGATGGTAACAATAAGCTTCCAAATGCAGAATTTACGATTTATAACGAAGCAGGAAAAGAAGTAGTAAAAGGTAAAACAGATGATAAAGGTATCGCTAAATTTGAAAAGCTACCATTTGGAAAATACACATATAAAGAAACTATTGCACCAAACGGTTATATCTTAAATGAAGAGACGTTTTCTTTTGAAATCAAAGAGAATGGTCAAATTATTAAACATATCGTCAAAGATGAGAAGATTCCTTCAATTAAAACAACAGCAACTGATAAAAAAGATGGTACAAAAGAAATGCACACTTCTAAGTCTGTAACAATCCAAGATAAAGTGGAATACAAAGACCTACAAGTAGGTAAGGAGTACACTTTAAAAGGTAAATTAATGGATAAAAAGACTAATATACCATTAGTTGTAAATGGTAAAGAAGTAACTGCTGAAACTAAGTTTACACCAAAAGAAGCAGCTGGTTCTATTACATTAGATTTCACTTTTGATGCAACTGGTTTAGAAGAAAAAGAAGTAGTAGTATTCGAAGAGCTACTGAAAGGTGGAAAAATTGTTACTACACATGCTGATATCAATGATAAAGGTCAAACAGTTAAGTTCGTTAAGCCATCAGTAAAAACAACTGCTACAAACAAAGCTGATGGTGGAAAAGAGATTCATTCAAAGGATTCTATCACAATCCAGGATAAAGTGGAGTACACTAACTTAGTTGTTGGTAAAGAGTACACTGTAAAAGGAAAATTAATGAACAAAGCTATTAATGAACCATTACTAATTGATGGTAAAGAAGTAACAGCTGAGACTAAATTTACTGCAAAAGAAAAGAACGGTTTTGTAACATTAGACTTTACTTTTGTTGGTGCTGAACAGCAAGGAAGAGAAGTAGTAGTGTTTGAAGACTTATTACATGAAAGCCAAGTAATTGCAACTCACGCTGATATTAACGATGTAGGTCAAACAGTACGATTTGTAGAGCCTTCTATTAAAACGACAGCTACAAATAAAGCTGATGGTTCTAAAGAGTTAGACGCTTCTAAAACTGTAACAATCCAAGATAAAGTGGAATACAAAGACTTAATCGTGGGTAAAGAGTACGTAGTAAAAGGTAAACTAATGGATAAAGCAACAAAAAAACCATTATTAGTTGATGGTAAAGAAGTAACAGTAGAATCTAAGTTTACTGCTAAAGAGAAGAATGGTTCTATCACATTAGACTTCACATTCAATGCTTCTGCATTACAAGGTAAAGAAGTGGTAGTGTTTGAAGAATTGTATCAAGATAATGTCTTGGTAGCTATTCACGTTGACATCGAAGATAAGGGGCAGACAGTGAAATTTAAAGAAGTAAAATCGGAGCAACCAAAACCGGAACAGCCGCATCAAGATAAAAATACTCCAACTACAGAACAACCAAAAGAGCAAGTAAAAGAACAACCACAACCTAAGAAAGATGTTCAATCTAAAATTGGATGGTTACCACAAACAGGTGCTGATCTTACAAGTTGGATTTCTATGGCTGCAGGCGCATTACTGTTAATTGTTGGTGGAGTTATTTTCTTAAAACGTAAAAACGCATAAAAATTAAAAAATAAGCACATCTGTTTTTACAGGATGTGCTTATTTTTATGTTAGTAAATTAGTCCTATTTACAGTATTCTAATCTATTTGACTATTTTTGAGATGTTGTAATAATTCCAGGACAGCAAAACAGTCAGCTGCTGCTCGATGTTTAATCGATAATTCTGTTGCATCACTTAATGAAATCCATCTTTTTGAATCTACATAATCGGCGTACATTTTCATAACACATGTGGATTTAAAATCCTTAAATTCTACATTGTTAGCAATACAGGTGTTTTCTATCATACCTAAATCAAATTCAGCGTTATAGATAAGTAAAGTTTTTCCTACGGTAACTTCACGTAACGCTTTATATATCGCTATCCACGATGGTGCATCTTGAACCATTTCATTTGTAATACCGTGAATGGAGGTTGCTTCAGCTGGAATAATTATAGTTGGTTTAACTAATGAATTTAATAGGATTTTTCCTGTTAAATCAATTACACTTATCTCGATAATTTGATCTCTTAGAGTAAGTCCAGTAGTTTCGGTATCTAAAATAACGAACTGATCTTTGTTTATAAACATTTGGTTGATAAATGTTTGGATTTTTAATTTTGTTTCTTTTAATTGATTCATAATTACTTGGTGTTCGTAGCAGCTAGGGCAGAGACTTAAACGTAGTTTAGCTTTACTTTGAACAACATGGCCACACTGTTTACAAGTCCGTTGCTCTATACCTAATTTTCTACCATTTGATAGTGCTAGTTTTTGCTTATCAGATAATTGTTGTTTTTTTTCTGATTTTGAGCGTTCATATAGCTCTATATACCTATTATTTACTCTCTGGAATACCTTAGCTACAGGAGCTTCTAAAGGCTTTAAACCTTCTTTGTTGAGTTTAGTTTTGCTTGCAAGTTCTATGGGGACCTCGCTCCAATTTTTATAACTTATCATTATTCTTCACCCCAATGGTTAATTTAGCTATTGAAATAAATATGTGGGAATTTTTTTGATTTATTATTAATCTTATCTAAATTCTAACCTAATTCTAATTTATGGTAAAATTAAAATGCGGATAGGAAGAAAAAGGGTAAATGGTAAGGGATTATTAGCATATCGGGGGAATAAAAATGTTAAACAATAATGTATTAGATGAACTATTTAATGAGGTAGCATATGAAGATGAATCGTATTTTTATTATTTTTACACTATGAAAATGGCAGCAACATCAGAATATATTAAACTTGGTCCTGGTGCATTTTTAGAAAATCAACATCAAGTGATCTGCTTTACTAATAAGAGGATAATGATGCTTGAATTGAATCCGTTAACTGGAAAGTTTAATGGCAATAAGATAATAATTGATATTGAAGATGTAGAGGAAATTAAAGTAAAAAGAGGGCTAATAAAGTCTAAAGTTATTGTTACATTAAAAGATAACAAAGGAGATATTGTTATGAATCCAAATAGTTTTACAATTGGATTATCAAATCATAAAAAGAACTTAATGAAACTGCAAGAGATGTATAGTTAAAAAGCAGTCTCTATAAAGTTGAAAAATTAATTTCGATTAAGATCTTGATAAAAGACTTATTAGAATGGATTTTTTGTTTCTTTTATATGGGATAAGTAATGATATTCAAACTTAATTTTTGAACAAAATATCTGAAGTTTATAGAATCAGTAAAAATATTCAATTTAACAAGTGATTTAATGTTGAAGAAAACATTAATTGTTGGAGCATTATGCTTATCACTCGCTTCTTTAGCTGCATATTTTTCTTCAGTCATCGTTTAATCTCCTTATATAAGGTTACTTACATTAGTATGCGCAAATGATGCCAAATTACTATTCCATATGTTTGAAATCATAGTGTATGCCTAGATGTTGGTAAAAAAGAACGATGCAAATAGTGATTGGTTAGGGGAATATGGACATATAAAAATAAATTCCAAGTGAACAGGGGGACTTCTATGAAAAAGGTGCAATGTTTCATTGTAGCTATTATTCTATTTTTAATTGCGGGTTGTGCTAAGATGGATGTTACAAAAATAGAAGAAGAATTAGGAGATTTCGAGAAAAAAATGAATTTACAACCATATTCTGATCATGGTTTATCCTATGAGAAAAGAAGAACACTTGAGGATATGCAATTTCTTGATATTGTTATTACGGGGAATGAATCCTTTCATAACTTGTCTCATAATGAAAAAGTAAAAGTTCTGACAGATTGGAAGAAAGAATTTGATAATCAGACATCTATTTCGTCTTTTGACTGCGGAGATTATACATGTAATTTTAGCTTTGGCTCAGTCCTTATTAAAGACAAAAGCGACACGTATTCGTTTTCTTATCATACTGCTGATCCCTCGATAATGAAAAACGATGAACGCTTCGAACGTATCAAATCAACAGAAGAAGAAGCGAGCGAAACGTTTTACAGGGAGTTAAATCAAAGGATGGATTGGTTTGTTTTGTCTTTATATAATTTCAAATTACGCGGATATCCTATTAGTTATGAAGAACCCTATCAAAAAAAGAAACACTTTACACGTTATCATGGTGAAATAGAGGATCACAGTAATAAAATTTATGAACTAATGGTGCAGACAAAGCAAGAAAATTTGATAGAAACAGCTAAGCAAATTCAAAATTATACACTTCAATACAAAGAAATATATATGAAAACCCCTAATAAGACTAGAGAAGATAAGAAACAGCTTGATGCAATAACCTATGAAATAGCAAAGGAATTACATGTCATTTCAAAAGCATTTCCGAATCCAAATATGATAGATGAAGAGGTAAAAGAGTTCAAAGACATTCTGACTAAACGTATTTGATTTGTTTTCATTTATATTGAAAGTATAAAAGACGACTCTGTGTCGTCTTTTTTTGCACGGCAGCGTATATCTACCTTGAAGATATGTTTTTTTGATAGTACGTATACCAAAATAGATTGTAAATCATGTAGTTGATATAATTATCTTAATTATAGAATTAATAGAGGTGTAGGGATGGCGAAATTATCAAAAGCCTTATTAGAACGATTAGGAGTAGCTGCAGTTACGGAGCATGCAAATAAATCCGAAACGACGCTAAGAGCAAATATACCCGTAGGAGATAAAGGGATTTCATTTGATGGTGAGATTGAAGTATTTAAGGATGATACGGAATCGGTACAATCGCTAATTGGTAGAGTACCTGTTCAAGTAAAGGGCACACAAGTTCAGGAATTTACGGCAGGAAATCGAACGTTTCCAACGGGAATGGACCATTTTCAAAATTACTACAATAGCCAAGGAGTTATCATTTTTGTAGTAGAGATTAAAAGAAATCGTGAATCAAAGGTGTTTTATAAACAATTAGTACCTACAGAAATTCATGGGATCTTACAGGAATACGGAATAAAAAAGGGGCAAGGGCAAAGAAGGATTGAGCTGAGACCGATATCCGAGACGGATTTGGCAAGTGTATGTATTAAATTCATGAATGAAACGAAGAAACAACCATTAATGTTAATCGAAAATAAGCCTTTTGAACGAGAAGATTATACAAGTTATGAAATGACGAGTTTAACATTTGATCCGTCTATTGGAAATATATTTGAGCATGATTTTACGCTTTATGGCGTGAAAGAGAAACTCACTGTTCCGCTAGATCATTTTCGAATAGATGCTTTAAAGTCTGAAATAATAGAAACAATTATTATAGATGGCGTATCATATGAGTTATTTATAGAAACAACGAATATGGAAAAGGAAGTCATACTGTTAATTGAAAATTCTTTAGAACTAAATTATACAATTGGTACTAGTAAATTTGATTTTAAATTAAAGAGGTTGCATTCTTTGGCTGCACAACTAAAAGTATTGCCACTCGTACTTGATTTACTAACAGGAAGAAATGTGGAATTTGTACAACTAGGATGGACATTTGATTTATCTGTTACGGAAAAAGAACGTGAGATGAGTAAAACTTACAAGAGATTGTATCGTACAATGTTACAGCTTAAGGAAGTTTTTCAGCAATTAGATGTTGATGAAACGACTGAGTTTGGGGATGAAACAATAGAAAGAAACAAATTTATAAATCAAATTGATATTTTTAATAAGATGATGCTGGAAGATGATCGTAGTAATTTTAAAGTAGAATTTCCAGAAGAAGCGAAATATATAGGGTTTAATATAGGGGGAATGAAATTCATATTATTTTATGATCCTTACTCGAAACCAATATTTACAAATGCATTTTCTCAAAACATTTCTAATAAACGTATAAGTGTAATTTACAATGATGTTGAAACACCGTATACACCATATACCTTATTTGACAGTCAATCATTGGTATGTAGTTGTAACGTGAATATAACAGTAATCAAAGAGTCATTTAACCGAATTGATCCGTTTGTGAATGATGAAGTTGCATATATTTCGAATGACTTTTGTTTAACATGTATCCATGCTTTCGATCTTTCACAAAACGAAGATTTCTTAGAGTTAGCTGATTATATATATAGCAAATATCAAGGCGATACCTTAACTCCAGAGATACTATATATCAATCAAACACAAATTAAGAAACGAAGAGAAGGGGAATTGTCGGAAGCCGATGTGCATAGACTTTTTTCGATAAAGCAAGAACATGCAGGTGATATAGGAATGAACTTCTGTACAAGTGTCCTATTAGAAAGTAAAGTAGAGGCGAAGTTACTATTTGATAAATTGAGTAGGGAAGAACAAGAGCGCTATAAAGCGTTCCCGATTTATAAACTCTATTATGATATGACTGCTACTGTACTAGTTTAACAACTGATCCCTCATTTGTGATGTTTAGCTTGAGTTGCTTTGAACAACATGAAGAGAACTAAGATGATTTTGTAGGCTACTTTGTTATTTATTGTCCGAATCTATGAAAATGGTCCGTTTGTGATTAACCATCATAAACGGACCATTTTCATAGATTATGACCTAATTTTAATTTACATTAAAAAGTAAATTAGTGAATGTTTCCTCCATTTCTGGGTCTTTCTTTGAGAACACTTCATGCTTCTCAGTCAATAGTTCCCTTAAAATATCATCTAATTTTTGCGAAACATGTACTAGTTTTACCTCTTCACCTTTAATATGTTGCCCGTGTACAACTGTAGAACGACAGTCGTAAGCCATCTTAATAATTTTATATAATTCTTTCTTGGATTCACCAGAAGTCCCCAACAACAATGCAACACGTTCAGCAATCTTGTGGTTAACCTCAGAAGTTCCAACTGTAAATAGGCATTCTAGTGCATTACAATAAAAAACTATTTTCATTGGCAGAATACAGCATGTTCTTGCTCTAATTGTGAAATAAAAAGCCCTATCTAATCGGTTTGAGCCTTTATTTTTGAATAGATGATCTGCATCAGGATTCTTACCCCCGAAGTTTTTTTCATCATATTCTTCGATTGGATAAGGTATAAACTCACGAGTTGCTGATAAAATTTGATTTTTTGTGAAATTTGATTCCATATCAACACACGAAGAGTGGTAAAATATTTCGGACAGTGATGCTTTGTAAATAAAACCGTCTTCGAAATCCTTATAATATGCAAGTAAAAATCCATCTCTTACATAAATGCTATTGTCTTTAATTAGCCATAAGTCTTGAAGAAAACTTTGCGCTAGTCTTAGATAATAATAAGTATATTTAACTCCTATTTCATCCATTTCTGCTTTTGATTTGATAGTTTCAAATTCACCATCTATGTATAGATAAGGATTATTGTCATATTCTCGTATGGAAATTTTCCCAGCAGTATGTTGCATCAATTGTGTATTTAAAATTTTGTTTTTTTCTTCTGGTCCATTTGTAATTCTTGCTCCTGGAAAAAGTTCTATACCCTTATTGAGAACAGTTTCTAATTTTAAATTGAAAAGTGGGGTTATAAATCTGAATTTCATTTGAGTTCTCCTCTCAAAAATAAGAATGAATTTTGCTGTTGAAGCTAATCTACTTAAAGCGTAACAAAATATAAAATATAAGTCATGAAATATATTCTTTACATTAAAAAAATTAAATGTATTTAAAATAAAGGGTTGAGTGCATGGTGCATATATCGCTTATTTACTATTTCTATAACAAGTAGAGTTAATAAAGATTCCACTTTCAGTGGATATTGAAAATTACTCACTTAGCATTAATAATTAGAAAGTGAAAAAACATTTTTATTGTTGGAGTAGGTTATGGTGTTTATTAGAGCATTACATAATTTATAAACAGCACGGGTGTATTTCAGGCTATGTATGTTTAGTCAACGATTACAATTTTCTCAGTGATATCTAATTATTCGACGAGGTTATAGTGTAAAAGTAAGGGGAGATAAATCATGAGGAAATCATATTTATATGGGTTGTCATACGAACTTACTTTATATTAGTTTACATAACCTTTATTATAGGTGTTTGTAAAAAAAGATCGGAATAAATCTCAAATTGAAAAGAATACTTATGTTATTGAGACAGAAGAAAAATTTAGAAGTTATATTTTGAAATCTGTATTAAAATTATATTAAGCGGAATGCTCAGCTAAACCAAGTACAATATAAAAGTACTATAGGAAACACTCTATTTCGACATTATAAACAATCAAGTTTTGCGAAAAATACAATCTACTTAGCCTTAAGCGATTAAAGTTAACTGTTTTGTATTAAAGTGTATTTATATACTGGATATGTCCTATAAGCAACTATGTAATCAATATTAATATGTATAGTTGAATGTATCTGAAACTAAAAGATGTTCGGACTAATGAAAGATAAAGTGAATGACGTATTTTGTTAGATGAGAATAAAAGTTAATATGAAGAGGTGAAAAACAAACAATTCGAAACTTCGCACGAAATACCAATTTTACGCACAATAATACGATTATATAAAAGTTAAATACAGTATCTAGGGATTTCAAGCCCAAGTGCATGAATCTTAGTATATTGGTATACGCCATAAAATTCATATTTTATATAAGAATAATCAAATGCTGAATTACTCATAAACAATTTTTATAGTGAATTACATTTTAATTTATAAGAGCTTTTCTTGTGTTGATCTAACTAACTCTTGATTAAATTAACCAATTCACATTTTATAACGACTTTTAAACTGTGTTCATGTATTCATTTTGTTAGAATTTATATTTGAAAATCGTTTTATTTTATATACATATATAATTTTTATCGCCAAATATGAATTTATCACTTGGTTATCTATAACTTTTATTAGAATAATTACACTTTCCCATTCAATTTCGAGTGAATTTTATTATTTCATAATTTAATTATGTAAATAAGTTCGTGTAAAAATTGAATTTAACGCGAACTTGTGTTCGTTTATTTTTTCTGTTATAGTATATATGAGGTGATTTTTATGGATTACAGCAAGCAACGTCAAAAATCAGTACATCGTAAGAAATTATACGAGAATTTAAATGAAATGCCCTTTTACATAGAAGAATTTGTGGAGTACAAAGAATTGCATGATGCCTCTCCCTCCACCCTACTGAATTATGTATATGATTTTAGAGTTTTCTTTAATTGGCTATTATCTGAACAAATTATTGAATTTAAGCCCATTAAAGACATATCCTTCTCTGATTTGGAGAATTTAAAGAAAAAAGATGTTGAGAACTTTATGAGATTTTTAAAACTACAACAAAATATGCAGAATTCCTCTGTTAACAGAAAAATTTCAGCCTTAAAGTCTTTATTTAAGTACCTTACCTCCCTATCAGAGAATGATGATGGAGAATGTTATTTTTATAGAAATGTAATGGCTAAAATTGAAATACATAAAAATAAGGAAACATTAAATGCCCGTGCAAAACGTATGAGATCTAAAATATTTCATAATGATGACGATCAAGAGTTTTTGAATTACATTAAGTACGAACATGAAAAATCTTTAACAAAACATCAGTTGTTCTATTTCCTAAGAGATAAAGATCGTGATGTAGCTATTCTTTCTCTCTTTCTTGGTAGTGGTATTCGTGTAAGTGAATTGGCCGATCTTCGTATGGAAGATATAAACTTAAAAGAAAGGCTAATTGATGTAATACGAAAAGGAAACAAAGAAGATTCTGTATGGATTACCCCAATTGCATTGAATGATCTTGAAAATTATATGGAAATTAGAGATAAAAAATATGCTCCAGGGAAAGAATTAAAAAATGTATTCTTATCGAAGTATAAACATACTGCACAGCCTCTTTCAGTTAGGGCTATCCAAGATATAGTAGAAAAATATACTAAGGCCTTTGGTAAAAGAATGTCTCCTCATAAATTAAGACATACATTGGCAAATAAGTTATATATGGAAGAAAAAGACTCGTTACAAGTGATGCAGCAACTTGGGCATACTAGCCAAGATACGGCTTTATTATACACACAGCTTGGAGAAACAACTATTAAAGATAGCTTAGGCAGAATAGGAAAGAATAAATAATAAAAGTTCAGCAATTTTACATTGCTGAACTTTTATTATTTTCCCTATACTAGGGTTAAAATGATATTTATTATTCGTTTCACATTTGATTTTATTATGTAAAAAATATATAGTTTGAAATCTACATTAATTGGAATATAAAAACTCTCTCTTAGTAGATATAAATAAAAATTTTAGATTTCTACAATTGTTGTTTACGTTAAATCGGAATTTAACGAACAGTTGAGGAAATGTGAGTTAAACTCCCCTCCTATCTTAATGTATGTTGTACAAGGACAAGAAAGTCTAAACGGAATTTTTATAGATTTACAGAATTATATTCATTTAATCTTGTGTAAAAAGACATGAAAATGGGTACTTTTTATAAAGGGATTGCTTCAGTTATATATAATTTAAATATATTAAAGAATTATTCATTCTTCTCTATTTACCTATACTATTGTCTATATCGATTTATTCATATATTTTTATTTATTTCTGGTGAATAATAAGAATTAAATCAACTTGAAAGAAATCGTTTAAAAAAACTCACAAATGCTTCAAAAGGTCTATATATTTTTGAAGTACTTTAAAATGTTATCTCGAACTTTTTGACACATTGTTTTTTATAGAAATCACCTCACTTCAAAAGGTGTACCTTTTGAAACGCTTTGCAGACGTATCCAGGATGCGTTTTATCTTTAGATATATATAAATAAAAAATATTCTAAAATCCATACCTTTTCGAACATAATAAAAAGAAGAAGCTATAAAGGCTTCTTCTTTTATAATGATGTAAATAAACCTTCCCGGATTATTCTTCCCCATGTTTATTTATTATACTTTTGAAGAAAGGCTTTTACTTTTTCATAAGCAAACTGAGTACTCAAGCTATCTGGTGCTCCATCAAAAACATGGTCGGCTCTTGGAAGAAGATAAAGTTCATGAGAAACGTTATTTTCTTTTAGTTTTCTATCCAAAATTTCAGCCTGTTCTTCTGGTACAATTCGGTCACTTGTTCCTAAAAGTGTAATAGTAGGAGGTGTTTTTTCCTGAATGTAACTAATCGGAGAAAGTATTTTATAACGATCAGGGAATTGTGAAGGTGTACCCCCAATATATTTTTCCATTACATCTTGCATATAATCAGGACTTGGGCTATTCTTATAAATTCCTTCCATATCAGACAAACCGTATATATTAATCACAGAGTTAACAGTTACTGATGGTACATTTGTTGAAGGAGGTAACTTTGTATCTCCCATACTATAGGCGGCTAGCATAGCTAGATTTCCACCTGCTGACTGTCCCATTACGTTTATTTTTTCAGGATCAATATTGTAAGCATCCGCATGTTCTGCTACCCATCCTATTGCTGATTTTACATCAGCTACTTCATCTTTCCATCCTGCATGAGGTGGCATACGATATTGTATAGCAAACACAGTATATCCTAATTCACTTAACCATTGACTCCAGTGAGGGGCCATTTCTTTATCACCCTCAACCCATCCACCTCCATGCACTTTTACAATAGCGGGATGTAGTGATTGTTTTGAGTCTCCATGGGCTCGCCATACATCAAGCTTTAATTCCACGCCATCAGCTGTTGTTTCGTATACGACGTCCTGTGTGAATTTTGATGTGATTTCTGTCTTACCAAAAAAATGAGAACTAAGTGAAACGGAAACATTCTCTTTTTTTGCATAGTTTAACATTTTAATGATTGGCTCGACAGTTAGAAAACTTAATAATAAAACTAAAGGGATCAAAATTGCACGAGCTAGTAAAGCTTTCCTCCAGACAGCTAATACTAATAAAATGATTATCACAACAGTTATACCTAATAGCAACGTAGGTATTATCAATGCACCCGCTCCGAGGACACTCATTATATTAGGAAAACCGCCTGGATTCCAAATATAGTATGTCATAATGCTGATAATAGGCAATACAATTACTGCAAGGATTGTCAGTAACCATTGAATAAAACCTCTAGGCCGCCATGAGGTTGGTTGTTCTTGATGTTTTTTTTTTTTCACTTTTCTAACTCCTTTCAAACAAATAAAATACCTTTTTAATAAAAATACCTCAAAAAATAATTTAACTCTAATTTAATGATGAACTAAGTACATAGTCGTTATGTGAACCATTTATTCTCCTATTTCTGCATTCAACCATTATATATTTCACTAGCATTCACTTACTCTTGCAACGACCTGCTACCCTGAAGAAGAAATTATAGCATACGAAACCAGATATGATAATCTGCTTAGTAAAGGGTATGAAGAAAATATCCAAACTAAAGGGAAATATGCCAAGGAATCCGAAAAGACTCTCCTGAACAGATTAACGAAGTATAAATCGAATCATTTGCTATTCTTCAGGGATTTCAAGGTAGCATATAACAATAATCTTTCCGAGCGAGATTTACGAAAATGCAAGATGAAACAGAAGGTATCAGGTTGCTTTAGAAAACAAAGCGGAAATGAATTGTATTGCACGGTTATGAGCTTTGTTGAGACTTGTAAAAGAAAAGGAAACAACTCTCTGTTCTAGAATCAATAGAAAAGGTATTTACAGGTAGACCAGTTCAACTATAGACTGGTCTATTTATAGTTTTTATTTAATCATTAAGGCTGAATAGTAACAATCAATCTGAAAATCCAAATGAAGGTAAGAGTAAATTTTTGACAAAGCTTCGCTAAAACGCTAAAATAACGTTTCATGTGAAAATTTAAGATGAAATGATGGGTGAATATTTGGTTGAATGAAATGATATTAATATAAATTAGGAGGAATCGTATGATACGTAATAGAGTTATAGCAGTATTATTTAGAATTGGTAGCCTTATTTTTGCATTATATGGTCTATTATCACGTATGGGCATCCAATCGGGCGAAATGAATTTTAAGATATTTATGTACTATACTATCCAAAGTAATTTTTTAGCACTGATCTTGTTTAGTATACTTACTATACGTACAGTTAAGGGATTGATAAATGATGGTAAGACGGGAAGTGCTGTCTATTTTCCACGCTTTGAAATGATATGTGTAATTGATTTACTTTTAACACTTATCGTTTATTGGGTGTTGCTTGCTCCTACTACCTTTACAATGGGTGGAAGTTTTTATCTTTGGAAATTTGATAATCTTGCAGTACATTTGATTACACCTATTCTTTGCCTTGTAGATTATTTTCTATTTACAGAATCTAATCATTTAAAATACCGAGATGTATATTATGTTTTGATATACCCGCTCTCATATGTGGCATTTGCTACTATCGCAGGTCTAATGGGATATGTGTACAATATATCGCCAATTGATGGGAAGCCAGTACATTATGCTTACTTTTTCTTTGACTATGACAGAATAGGAGCAAAATCCCTTGTCTACATCGGTGGCCTTATAGTATTTTTCTTGGTACTTAGCCATATTATGTATTTGTTTGACAAGAAAGTTTATAAACCTTTAGTTGTAAGCAAATAATGTTATCCATTGCAATGATCTTTTGGTTGGTTAATATGTTTTTGTAGTGATTACATCATAACAATAAAAAAGGGTCATTGCTTTTTTATTGGGTTCTTTCACATCTAGTGTGGGTGAACTTAAATCCGACTTTGCCTGACGCTACCCCATGCCCATCAAGCCAAGATTTTGAGGTACCCCAAAAACAGAATTTCTTCTCTCTATATTTATCTATGAGAATTAAGTTCATTTTTTTGCTTTAGGGAACAATCAATTTATTAACTTGATAGCGATGGGGTAGCACCAACATTACACGAATTTCGTACGCTTAGATGTAAAATGACAATAAAGTTATTTAATTTTACAAGTCCAAACAACTATACCTTTAACCCCGTCCTAAATTTAGAACGGGGTTAAAGGTATAGTTGTTTATTTCTTATTAAGATAATCCTTTACCTTATTAGCTTCTTCATAAGGATATTGATACTCTAGAATATCAGCAACTTCAATAGCTACTTGTTCAAATAAACGAATCATTTCAAAAAGGGAATGCCATACTTGTTTATACTCTCCATTAGGGTACGTCTTCAATAAACGTTCCCATATGTCCTTATTAACATAGCGCTCTAGGTACTTACTGTTTTTCCCTACACTCAATGAAAAATTGGTTTCTATGCCAACTTTCCACTCAAGCATTGTTAATAGCATTTCTCTTACACTATTTAAGTGTTCATAAGCGTAAAGTATTTCTTCTCTCCATAATCCTTTAGCTACATTAGTCGAAATCCACCAAAATTCATTACAACAATCAGCAAAAAAGACAGCGGATGGTTTTTTAACCCAATATCCTCAGGTGTTTGCATTATTATTCTTTTCCCAAAAACATCTACCCAATCAGGATTATTTAAAAATGATTGAAAATCTGATACAAGATAAACAATATCGTAATCCCTAAAATTATCTTTTGGTACATTAGAGTTTGCTCTAGAACCATTCATTCCAACAGCTCTTACTCTATCATCTTCATTAGCAACTCTTAATATTAATTCCATCATTTCTTTTTCTGTACGCATTCTTTATTCCTCCTAAAAATGTAAATAATATTTATAAACATTTCTAAAAGGTGGACCTCTAATTAGTATTGTATAACTTTATATAAAGTGCTCCATCATTAACATCCTAAATCCTCCATTTTCTAGATCGAAATTTATTTAGTAAATAAAATGTTATTTTTACTATAATATCACAACATTTTTTAAATACCTATTTTAGTTCAAAAGGACTTTATTCACTAGTTGGTTATAGGAACCTTATAGCTATTGCAATTGAGGTTGACTAACCAGTACCAGATAGTCAACATAGTCCCTAAAACGTTCGTTTAAGGAACTTTATTTATATCTATCTAAACTAATTGAAATACGTTTAAAACCAGTTCCAAAACTCATTACCAAAAATAAAGTATCATACCAAACATTAAATACCGTTTATGGAACCTTCTTAACGTACAGAAAAACTAAGTTTTTTTAATAAAAAATTCCTTATCTTACGAAATTCGCGTTTTGTTGGCGGGACCCCATCGCTATCAAGCTAACAAATGCAACAGATCCAGCGTATTTTAGCATACTTGTAACTATAGTAGTATCAATAAAATGTGGATTAGATTACAAATTGTGGATATGAATATTGCATGTCTTTTTTTCAATTGAATATTGACAGTGAAAATATTCGCAACCATCTGCTGTATTGTTTAGAAAAAATAAAAAAGAGATCCGATAGGTTCTTTTGTCATAATTGATTCCACAATGCATATATTTAGTATGATAAGTGTTTTTGGAGGTGACGTATGTCAGAAGAAAAAGATTTACAAGGTGCGGCAATAGACCCAAGCTTACTCGGTCCGACACTTCCACCTATTCCACCATTTACTTTGCCTACAGGACCAACGGGACCTACAGGAGTAGCCGGAATAACAGGCCCCACAGGACCAACGGGACCTACAGGAGTAGCCGGAATAACAGGCCCCACGGGACCAACGGGACCTACAGGAGTAACCGGAATAACAGGCCCCACAGGACCAACGGGTCCAACTGGATTAAACGTAATTGAATCTGCATTTAGAGCTTCTAAACAAGGACCACTAGAGGCACAAGCATATACCGCAGGGGATGATTTAGTTCTTACATTTAATAATGAACAATTTGATTTTGGAAATGAATTTGACGGTGTTTCAACATTCCAACCAAATCAAGACGGAGTATATTCATTAGCAGCAGGTGCAAGATTTAGCCCTAGTAGTACATTAGTTAGTTATGGGTTTTCATTCAATATTTTACTTAACAATGTTGAAGTTATAGTTGCAACTAATAATGTGGATTTTTTTGCCGACTTACTTGTGAATATTTCCACTATATATGGATTAAAAGCAGGAGACAGTGTGCAAGTTATATTTCGTGCTACTACAAATGGAAGTATTGTGGGCAATCAATTTAATCCAACATTCTTTGCGGCATCAAGATTTCCTTTTACAAGCCCGATTCCATAAACTTATTATTGTGTATGAAACAAGAGAACCAAATGACTCTCTTATCATATTTGGGGTATCACCACATCCATCAACTTAAGAAAAGTAAACACCCCAAAAACAAAAAATGAGCTGACTTCTCAAAATAACTAACTGCAGAGAAAGAAAAATTTCATTTAGTGGGTACTTCAAAACCTCAGCTTGATGGCGATGTGGCGAGACCCCATTACTATCAACTTAAGAATTGATAGTAATGAGGTATTTAATTTCTTATCTTGATGAGTATGGGATACTGCCAGCATTTCTTCTATCTTCTATATTCTTGTTGTAGGGTGTTATAAAATTCTTAAGTTAATAGCCCTTGAGTGGCATACATAGCAGAATTAACGAGTAAATGTAATAATCTCATCAACAGCTTTGATATAACCACCTGCCTCGCGGAATGATTGACTAATTTTTTTGGCATTCTCTTTGTAAATCGAATGCTGCAACACTTCATTAACGGCATGTTTTAAATCCTCGGCCGATAATTGCTGGATATTTAACATAAATCCTGCGCCAAGTTCGTATACTCGCTCAGCAATCGTATGCTGATCATTTATAAATGGGAGCATAACTAGAGGTACTTCAAAATAAAGTGATTCACTTGTGCTATTCATTCCACAATGACTAATAAATACATCCGCTTGACGCAGTATATCTAATTGTGGAAGATAGTTACCAACAATAAAATTATCAGGTATATCTCCTAGCTGCTCCACTGTTAATTGTTTGCCTATACTAAGTACTACTTTTGCATTGAGATCTTTTAAACCGACGAAACATTTTTGATAGAATTCAGGCTGATTATTAATTATGGTTCCCATAGAAATATAAATCACACGTTCTCCTTTTAATTCATCAACCGAAAAATCATTTAGAGTTTCATTTTCAGCAATGGAAGGACCGATAAAAATATAGCCATCCTTATAATCCTTGCTGTTTCTTTGAAAATAGCGAGAAGTAAAGACAATATTCAAATCGCGTGAACCCGGACAAAGTAAAAAATTATCAGATAGGGATACTTCATATTTTCCTTCTAAATATTGTTTCCTTTTTGCTATTTTTTCTAATTGCAAAAATGCTTGTAGCATGGCTAAACGTTCCTGTTTTTGTTCTATGTTTCTTGTTCCTGTCAGGTTCATATTTTCTTTTAGTTCTTGTGAAAAAGCAAACGTGGTCCAAGTTGCAATAGATGCTAAACCTCTATGGTGAGCAACCCATTTTCCAGGTAAAGACTGTGCATCATAGAGGATGTAATCGTATGTTTCTTTGGAGATTTCTTCAAAAATGGAATCAGTAATTCTTTCCATAGCATGAAGGAATTGTAATAAGTACTCTTGAGGATGGGAAGTCATAAGATTCATAGTTTCCGAAAGCTCTCTTTGTGCCTCTTGATTGATGGGACGGAATTGTGCACCTGCTTTTTTGATTTTTTCTTCAAAATCATTTGATGAATAATAGACAATGTTGTCTCCACGTTGTACTAAATCCTGTACTAATCCTAATGTTGGATTTAAGTGTCCTTCTCCACCTATATTGATGTAAAGTGCTTTTTTCATCTTTATCCCCTCCAGTAAATTTGATATCGTTAAATATAAAAGATAAACGTTTTTTTATTTTGTTTGAATTATAACAAACGAAGTTAATAAATATCTATTTTTATTTTTTGGATACTCTTGATTTTTAGAGGTTATTTTATTTAGATAACTTGATGGATGTGGCGGTATCCCCTATATAGATATAAAAACTATTAACAAAGCATCTTAATGTTTATGAGATGCTTTGTTAATAGTTTCTCTTCTCCCTAATCTCCTGCGAGACCATATTTATTTAAATTTTCTATATCTTATTTGATTTACTTATTCTGTAACACCAGATTGGGTAACCTTTACATCAGCTGTTACACGAAAACGTAAATGTTTATAGGATTCTTCCCATTCTTGACTGTTCCATTTTCTTACGTGAGTTCTACCAAGCTTTCTTAGTCCTATAGGATCTGTGCCTTGTTTAATAAATCTCTTTATCAATGTAGTTGCTTTTTTTTCTATTTCTTTTTCCATAATTTTTTCTAATTTTTTTATTTCTCTAGGACTATCTAGATTTTTTGTTTTTGTAAATTCTTGAATTTCAGCTTTAACTTGAATATGAGCATTTACGAATGGATGCTTGCTATTCCCCTCCATCTTATATTTTGTTCTAGCCTTTATATTCTCTATCGTGGCGTAAGTATTTGAAGAACCAGGTAGTTTGAATTGGTATGTGCCTTGTTTAAAAGTATCTGTCAACAATTTAAATACAAATAAATCTTTAGGTTTCACTTTATCAACCATTTTACATCTTTTAAAAAGTGCTATTCCATTTAACTCCAACACGTTATCTTTTTTAGATATCATCGGTAAATATGAATCTCTCGCATCATCATCAAGTTGGTTTAAAAACATAAAAAAATTTGTTTTTGGTTGCGTTCCATTGGCCATATTTTGCTCCAGTAAAGAGGATAGATAGGAAGCAATTTCTTTTTCTTTAGAATAGTTCCCCTTTAATAGTGATTCACCTTTTACATTTGTAATTGCTAAATAAATTGCATTTCCTACACTGGGATTTCGGTTCAAAGTCTCTAAAATTTCCTGCATTCCCTTTTCAATTATTTTTTCATTAAATATAATAACACGCAATTGACCTAACTCTAGAGGTCCAGAAGATTTTTCGGATGCTCTTGCAAGAACTTCTCTACCAGTCTGGCCTGATGCTGAATAGATTTTCGTTTCACCTTCCACGCCTCCTTTATAAGCTGCAATCGCAAAGGTTCCTTTTAGCTTACCTTCTGCTTCAGTATCATATGCCGCAACTTGAACTAAATCAATGTCATCGACAATTTTCGTTTTAGCACAACCTATTGAGAAGACACTTAATATAAGGAAAAGTATCCATCGCTTCATGTTTATCTCCTTAACTTTATTTTGGCGGTTTGAATTAGCCATAGTACAGGTAGGTATACATATATATATATAAAGCCAATTTGACCTGTCCAAGTATTTAATAAGTTAATTTTATTACGGTTATTCAAGAAAAATGATAAAACAAAGATGAATACGATGATAACTGGCAAAACATATTTTTGCTTTATTCCCAGTGCCTCTTTTATACCACGACTTACTCCCCATAATGTAAAGGAAACATTAGGTAATATAAAAAAAGCCCAAACAGAAACAATAATGTATTCAAACCGCTCTATAAAGGGAAATTGTATAATTTTAATCATGCTTAAATATGCCCATATCGCGCTCGCGAGTTGTTTTTCACTAAAAAACGCAAGAGTTAAAATCATAAGGTATGTGTAGACAATAGTCGTTACTAAATTTGCATAGTGCGCATATTTTTGAGACGTTTTTGCCTTTCTAATAAATGGGTAGTACAACAATAACATTTCAAATCCAAAAAAACTAAACATATTTCCTTTCATTCCTTTCATAATTTCTAGAAATGAATGCTGTGCAATTGGAAATAAATTTCGAAAATCTGCATACTGCAAAGGATAAAAAAATGTGAAGATTAGAATGCTTGGGATAACGATTCCAAAGAAGCCGATTCCAGCAACTACACGAAATCCTCCAGTCACAATGTAATAACATAAGCCTAAAAAAGCCCCAGCTATAACCCAAGATGAAATTGAAGGAAACATCCAAACATGTACTACTTCGATATAAGTATGGAGTGTTGTTGCACCTAACAATACAATATAGGATAAAAAAATGAAGTTGGACAATCCACCAATCCATTTTCCAAGTACGTTTTGATTGATTGCAATGATGTCTCCATTACCCTGATTTAAAATCTGATATATGATCCAAATCATAAGATTAACAGATATTCCAAAAAGTAGCGTACTAATCCATGCATCATTTCCAACTAATTTTGCACTAATCCTTTCAAAGCCAAGCATACCAACCCCCATCTGTATAGTAATAATTAAAAAAAACACCATATATGGAGATACTTGATACTCAATTGGGATCTGTTTCATAATGCTCCTCCCTGTTAAATTCAATCATCAAAATCATTTCGTGATATGATTTTATTTTTCTCTACCTCTTCTGGATCAAAACGAAACCGCTGTTTAGATTTTGAAAAAATTGGACGTCGGAACATCGCTGAGATTGGCAGACGTATAATGCTGTCTTTCCAATCTGTAGGGCGTGTGGGATAAAAAGGGAACAAATAAGGACGTCTTAATGATTCTGTACGTAATAAGCGTGCTAAAAGGAAAGAACTTGTTAAAACAATTCCTAATAAGCCCAGCAGGTGTGCAGCTATTATAAAAGGAAAACGAATTACTCGAATTGTATTACCAATTCGATATATTGGTGCTGTAAATGAACTAAGAGCTGAAAGTGCAACAATGATAATAAGTACGTTACTTGTAAGACTTGCCTCCACCGATGCTTGTCCAATTACAATACCCCCTACTATACCGACAGTTAAACCCACTTTAGTTGGTAAACGTGTCCCCGCTTCTCTCAGTAATTCAATCGTTATTTCTAAAAAAAGTGCTTCAATTAATGGAGGAAAAGGTACTTTACTTCTCGATATGATTAACGTTTCAAGAAGCTCTTTTGGAATAAGCTCATAATGATATGTTAAGATCGAAACATATAATGGAGTCGTTAAAACAGAAAAGATAAAAGCAAAAATCCTTAACAGTCGAAAAAATGAGGCAATAATCCAAGGCATGGTGTAATCTTCTGTCGTAGAAAAAAAGTCAATTAATGTTGTTGGAAGAGTGATAGCATAAGGTGAGCCATCTACAAAAAGTGCAATTTTCCCTTCTGCCAATACAGCTGCTACACGGTCTGGACGTTCTGTATTCAAAAATTGAGGAAATATAGTATTAGGATTGTCTGCAATTAACTCAATCAAATAAGTACTATCCAAAACATGGTCTGTTTTTATTTGACTCACCCGTTTTATAATTTCTTGTAGATTTTGATCATTTACAATTCCCTCAATAAATACAATTGCAACGGTTGTGTTAGATAGGGAGCCTACTTTCAATTCCTTCATTTGTAAATAAGGTGTTGGAAGCTTTCTACGTACTAAATTTAAGTTTACATCTAAATCTTCAACAAACGCGATTTGTGGACCCACGATATTGTATTCAATTTCAGCTTTTGCAATATCTCTTTTTTCTTTCTTTGACACATTTATTAACAAGCCATTTAATTTATCTGTATCGAACTGAATAAGTATATGGCCGTTTAAAATACTATCCTGAATATCTTTCATTTGATTTGTTATTTTTGAATTTTCAAAGGGTAAGACAGACTGAATATCTTGTAATGAATCGAAGCTCTGCTCCTTTATATAAGTTAAAATCTCTTCATGGAATATATTTATATCGATTAATGTTCTAAAATATGAAATGACTATAGAGGAATTTTTTGAAGCAATTTCCAATGTAGTAAAATCTTTAGATTTTTTTAGTAATTGCATTAAATCGTACAAAGATTTTATAGAGTAAACAGGTGTTTTTTCATTCGGTTTCAATTGATAATGCCCTTCCTCTCAGAAATAAACTATATTGTGTTCAGTGAATTTCTATTTTTAAGATTAGGAATAGTGATATATAAATATGCTCATTGAAAATAATGCCTTTGGAAATAACTTAACCAAAATTAGTTAAAAAATGTATCGTACAAAAAAATGAGCTCATTTCTTAAAATAACTAACTATAGAGAAATAAAATTTTCATTTAGGGGTACTTCAAAACCGTAGCTTGGTGACGATATAGTACTACCCCATGCCCATTAACTTAAGAATTTTATAACACCCCAGGATGAAAATTTCGTGTATTTTTCACAAAAAACGGCTTATTTTTTCGTTTTGGGGGTATTTGCTTTTCTTAGCTTGATAGCGATGGGGTCACGCCACATCGCTATCAAGCTAACAAAAAATACTCCCTAAATCAAAAAGAGATGAAGAAAATAATAAAAAGCTTATCATTATGTGCTAAAAGATAAGCTTTTTTGTCTATACCTATTGAATTTTATTGGATTTATTCCATGCTAATATAGTAATAAAATATTGAATACCAAACAAAATAATGAGAATGAAGTAGTAAATATGCAAAGATATAAAACAATATATGATACTGGTACTGAGCATAATTATGGTAGATTTGTAACACCTATTACATCAGTTTATGAGCCAGGATCATTTGTAGCTGTTATGAAACTTGGAGAAAATTATTATTATGGTGGCAGCTTTAAAATTAAAAAATAATAAAAGTTAATTTCACTAATGATAATATTTTTGATATGATCAATGTATAATAAAAACATAACTCATGTAATAGTCTAGGCGGTATACTTGACCAACAGCCGCTTAGCTAATGCGTTATACCCCTTAGAAAAGGTACCTTGCAGCAGGGGTACCTTTTCTTTTATTTTTAGTGGTAAATTATTTTAAATAGAAGCTATATAGTTAAAAAGTATAATAATTAAATTGTAATTGAAGTGAAGTATGTATCCCATATGAATATTTTTAAATATTAGAAAGAAAATCATTTGAGCGATAGCTGGTATTCCAATGATAGTTAAACATTGTACCCAATTATAGTTATACGTAGAGAGATGGAGTAATCCAAATGAGCTTCCAGATAATATTAAAGAGGCTGTAATTGAAGCTATGGGGCTTATTATGAAGGAGCGTATGATCTTATGCCAAAAGAACAATATAGATACAAACATAATGTTCTCTCCGATTAATTGAATTGCAACCCCAGGCGTTTTGTAAAGCATATTAGTAATTCCTTCATTCCCAATAGGATTAGATGTTCCTTTGAATGTTGTAAAAGATATTAGTACGGCTAAAAATAACAACATAATAGCATAAATAATGAAAGCACAGAAAACAGAAATTTTTAGCTGCTGGAAAGTGATTTTTTTAGAAAACAAGAATCTTTGATCTCGCATTATAAATAGGAAAACTAATGAAATAGGAAAAGAAAAATAAATAGACTTAATTATGTATTGTATTTGTATATCTAATTCATTTATATAATTAAGCGTAAATGAAGGAAAAGGTATGTAAGCTGTAATAACACAAAATATGATAAGTATTAGAAACTGCAGATACGATTTAGTTTGCAATAAGCTATCTAAGTATGTATTGGCAGCATTTAACGCGTTTAAAGACAGTTTCCACTTTCTAAAAACAGCGTTCATAACATCCCTCCATTTTTATAATAGTAAATACATTTGACTCATACTCTTACATTCTATTCTCCCCTAATTTTATTAAATGTAATCTTATATCCTTCTACTTTATAAAATTTCACGTATCGTAATTTTAATTATATTTAAAATATAGTCAGCAAATGGATTTCTATTCCAATAGAAAAAGCACCCTCTGGATGGGGCACGACAACGATTCCTTCTTTTTTGGGCCACTCATAATTGTAATTTAATCGAAAAATAGAGATATATAATAGACGTTTAAATGAATACAATCCAAATTAGGATTTTGTACATCGCCCAAGCTTCATCCTGTTTAATGGCTTGCTTCATAATTTTTTCTTTTTTTGTAGAAATATATCCCTAAACAAATACCCATGACAACACAACCGATAATCGTTACTGTAATATACAGTGGGTCTTTATTTATTTCACTTGGGATTACCCTTTCTAAGATTGGGCCTATACACATTGAAAATGCTACAAAAATCGTAATCCACGATTTTGTATACAACGCAAACATAATAAAAATCAGAATACAAACAGCCACAATACTATAATTTTGTAGTGTAGTTGCCACAAAATAATCGGTATCAATTTGTTTATTCATCCAAAAATAGAATCCTACCCAGACTCCGATAGCAATAAAATTAGCTAACATTACAAGAAATATTGAACTTTTTGTAGATGGATGTACTTTAGGAATCCCTTTGAATAGTGTAATTGCAAATACAGAAAGGGTCAGAAATAAGGGTAATGATCCAAATAACAATATGTTTTGTGAAATTTTGAATTGGCCTCTAATAGCTGGAGCAAAGCACATATAAGCGACAATAACTAATATACCCTGTCACGTTTTATAAACATTCTTCTAATATATTTCACATCATCACATTTTAACTTAGACTGACTGTTCTTTTCTCCACTAATATTTTTTATATTTACCAAAACATTATCAAATGCATGTTGTATATTTTCTGAAACGCTCACCCATTCCAAGTTGTTTAATGAATTATCAGTTTTGTCACCATTTATATGATTCACTTGCTTTTCATCCTGCCCTTTACGTCCCATATGTTTACCCATCGCTTTAGCTCTTTCTCTGCCCTCGGTTGTTTTTTCATTAATTAAATCTCTTTCAAACTCAACAATAGCTCCTAGCATAGTAAACATTAATTTACCCGCAGGTGTAGAGAAATCAATTTGGTCTTTAAGAAATACCACCGCTATTCCCCGATCAGCTAATTGATTTACAATCTTATGCAAATCAAATATCGATATAGCTAAACGGTCTATTTTACAAACAACAAATTTATCTCCGTCTCTCATGTATTCTAATGCCTTTTGCAATTCTTCTCGATCACTATTAGCTCCACTGTATTTTTCAGAATATATTTTGTCGCAACCATATTCTGTTAACCTTTCAATTTGTGCTTCTAAGTTTTGATCTTTTGTACTTACCCTTGCATAACCAACGATCGCCATCCAAATCACCTCAAAATAGTCTAAAAGTCTTAAGAATTATATACTTTTATTTTAGACTATCTTTTAGACATTAATAACTATCTGTTTACAAAGTTTTTAACCTATAAATTTTAACTGTACAAAAGGGTCAACTTTTAGACAGGGAAAAAAAGATTTTTGCCTTCGTTGTGTTCGTTTGTTTTGTTTAAATGGGATAATATATCAATTTTATTAAATTCATTAATCCAACTATTATATATTTATGTTTTATACATATACTATAGTAGATTGCTAGAAAGGAGGCGTAACCATGGATAGTTGCGTTGTGTTTGTAAATGGACAACCTTTTTTAGTTCTCTCAGTAGCTGGTATTGAAATTGCTAGATTAGAGATTTCTCTTCAAGTAGCATTAGCTCTAAGAGTGCTTGGAATACCAATCTGCGATTAATTACCACATCAAAAAAAGAGAGCACCCTCGCTATGGGTGCTCTCAATGTGAATTGGGGTTTATCCTGAGCATTGAATCGAACACAAAGAACTCGTCCTATTACATAATATGCTTGTCCTTATCATAATGTACAATAAAAAAAGCACCCTCGCCCAGGCGCCAAAAGATACACATACATTGAGGTAACTAACACGTTAGAAAAGACCTTCCATATCATTGTATGATTATCGATTATCTTTATACCTAGATGACTCATTAAATACATTTAATGTATAAGTGTCTATCGATTTAATCATGCCTAATTCCATCCAATTCATGGTTAGTATTCTAAATAAACCGAAGATATATTATAATCCTTTATATACCCAAGGAGGTTTATCATGCTCGGCTTTCATAAAAAATTACCCATCTTAGGATTCTTTTTGTTTTTATACGGTTTCATCGGTATCATCTTTTTATTAATTCCTTAACTTGTAGGAACAAAACATATAAATATATGTTTAATATGTAATTTTTATATAACAAAGAAAAAACACACGTGTTGGATGCTTAATGTATACTAATATTAATATTGAATAGCTTCATTGATAGACTTTCTAGAACAATAAATATACTAGCTGAAATTGATCTATATCCGATATTCTTTCCTGTAACATTAATAGTAATCTCCGCCAAATGAGTTGGTACATCATCTTTTTCAAAAATTTTATCTTCAACCTTTTCGACTATTGCTACATTATCCACTTCTTTAAAAGTTTTCAGCAATTTTGTTTCTAATAAAGTAAAATCAAAATTTTCATCTTTAATCACATCAAATATAATCTTCATTTTTATTTCCCCATTTTTAACTAGTTAATATATTAACATCAATATAATTATATATATGTATTAAATAATTCAAAAAGTATGTTTTGTAAACTTGCCCATAGTTAACCCATCTAATAGAGAAAGAAAAAACAAATGGAAGAAGTTCCTCTTCCAAGGTCAAGATCACTTCTCAACATTCTCGTTTATACTCCGTAGAGCTGGCTCAATACTTCGGCTACTAAATGTCATTTTCGCCTTTGCTGGCCAATATCGAATTATAAAGGATTTATATCTAAGACGTATGTGTTTCTTCCGACGCCTTGTTTGAACCAATACATTAAAGGGACGGAAGGGGAAGTATTGGCTCAAACAAAGAGCAGAAGCTCCTTGCATAGCGAGAATTCGTGAGTAATCGCTATATGGCCTGTTCCAATTGATGTAGAAGCCTATTTTAATATTTGATTACTGTCCAGAAATGTGATGTTCATTTACTCATAAACAACCACCCCATTCCATTTCCAGAAACAAACAACAGAGAGTAATAGGCTTATATTCACTATCAACCCAGAGAACGCATCTGAGCTGAATGCTAAATATAATAAAAACAGCATGACGAATACGAGTTATCTCACACTCGCCATACTGGAATATGTCATTGTTATACATTCATTGGTCTTTTCGTCTTAACGCGGGTTCGTACCGCCTTGCCCGCCCTACTATGCGGTATACGTTACCGTGACATTCTCGCATAAGAACGTTTCACTTATAGGTGTACTAATCCTCTTCGATATGCGGTTGTCAAAGGGCTTGTACATATAATTTATAATTTTTGTCATTTTATTTAGTCCCCCAAAAAGTTCGCATTTTGACCGCTTTTTGTTCGCTATTTTTAGATGATTCCTAGCGCTGTAGCAATCAATTTAACTGCACTCTGCTTCTTCTCATAGAAATATGTCTTCTTGAGTAGTAGATCATGATAAACATCTGAATCTTTTACTCTCTCATTTGTCAGGAACTTACGCTCAACGATTTTACGCTCATCTTCATCTAATAAATTGTTAAGCGCCTTCTCTACCTGCTGCACCTTCCATTTACTTGTGTTTCTAGAATCACGTAACTCAGGGAATAAACTAATTCCTTCCTGCTCCACTTCATTACTGAATCGCATCTTGAGTGCTCTGTATTCCTTTAACACTCTTACTACTTCCTTTTGTACTTCCTTATCATCGATAGCCGGTAATAATGTTAATTGTCTCTCCATGAAGGAATCCCCCTATTTCATATTTTGGTTTTTACATTCACATTAGATACGTAAAATTTTACTATCTCTTTGTTGAATAAGAGAAACATGCATAGCTAGTATCCCCACCATCCACCCTGCATAGTTCCGTTATCCATTAAGCCTTTAATAATTTACGTTTCTTGTTGGCCACCTTCTCTTTTGCTGCTTCAATGTTATTTGCTACCTTCTTATGTTTCTGATCGAATTGAATCATGCCGTCAAACATAACTGGAGTTACTGCTTCATCTACGTATTGTAAGTAATCCACTGGCGCTCGTTCCGTCTGTTCTACTAAGTACCCATAAATATCAAAGTCCGCTCTTGGTATAGACTTCTTACCTTTTGGTTGATGCGATACCCTTACGTAAGATTGAATGACTGATAGTGGTACTGCGAATACTGACTTATCCTTACTAAACTCTATAAGGAAGAAGCAAATTGCTCCCATCTTCTCTGTTTTCTCTAAGTAGTCCAATTGGTGCTGCGCAATGTTCTTTAAATCAAATCGTGTAGGATTCTCTGTAGACTTCGCTTCAAATGTGATAGCTCGTCCCTTATATACACCGCCATAGTCTACTGTACTTTTAGCTTCATAGAACCCACTTAGTACAAACACCTTCACAGGAGTCGGACGCTTGTTTATAAGTGCCACTCCCCCTCTTAGATACATTTCATTCGCTAGATTGATAAGCTTTTCAAAAGCCATACCACGGTTTCCTTGTCCCATTGTTATTCCTCACTTTCTACTTTAATTGAATATGCAATATTTCATATTTTCTTATTATAATATTCCTTTATTAATCATCATTTTCTATCAAACCATTAATATTCATTGATAAATCAACATTTGTAATTTAATTCCTGATGTTTAATCCTGCTAAAATTCATTGAATTTATATATCAAAATAATCTTATTGGAATTTATTGTTCTACACATCTATACGTGTTTTGTGTATTATATAGCGGAAGAGTAAGGTAAGAGTTACTCTTTGCCATTTTAGGGAATGTCCTGTTGGAGACAACGGGGCCTTTTTTCGTAAAAGGATTATTTTGTTTGAATTCTCATAAAACACTTTTTAAATCCCTCAACATTGGAAATAGCTATATAATAAAAAAGATTCAATGTTAGGAGTATTATAAATGTCTGATTTAATTAAACTTTGTATTGTAATAGCCGTTGCCTTATTTTTAATGTTTTCCATAATATCAGAGTTTAGGAAACCTCAAAAAGATATGTTTTGGTTCTCAATTGACGTAATGTTTCTCCTTGCAGCTTTTTTACTAATAAAAGACTATATCGTCAAACATTTAACGTAATCGGCTGAATAAAACTCAAAATTCCGTCAATAATGTAGATAGGCGATGGCCAGAACTCATTTAATGAAATCCCTAACCTTTCTCCTTTCCCCCTTGGAGAACCAGCCGAGCAGTTAGCTTTTGCTAGCTGCTCTTTTATTTATGAAAAAAGATAAAGTTCTTTATAATGACTCTTCTTTATTTCTCAATATAAAGAGTCTTGGATTTTTGTTAAAAATCTTGTAGTATATGAACAAAGAGTAAGGTAAGAGTTACTCTTTGCCATTTTAGGAAAGGTCCTGTTGGAGACAACGGGGCCTTTTTACATATAGAGTTAGTTTTGTTTAATTTTTCACCATTAACCACAAAAATATCTTATAATCGTTATATACTAAATTAATTAATGGATTAGGAGTAGATCAAATGCCAGTTACACTAGAACTTATTCTTTTCATTCTTCTAGCAATTTGTGCTGTTGGCTATTTAGTAAAAGAATTTCAAAAAACTAGGAAAAGAACACTTGGAATTTTCCTAGAATTCTTGGTTCTTTTCTGGTCAATTTGGAGAATATCAACTATCATAATCTAATTGGGGTAGCACCACATCGCTATCAAGCTAAGGCTTTAAAGTATCCCCTAAACGATAATTTTGTGTTTTTACAGCGCCGAAGTTCATTTTTATCGTTTTGGGGCAACCTTTTCTGTTAGGTTGATAGATATGGTGACCCCATCACCATCAAGCTAAGAAAAGCAAATACCCCAAAATACAAAAAAGCACTAAATACCAATAAATAACTGTTGTAGTGATATGATTTTTCGTTTTTTGATCATGGGACAGCAGTCTAATATGCTTGAATTATAATCATTGCAAGCAGCTAAAAAAGTCATTGCTGGAATAGAAGTTAAGCATATAATCAAAAAAGGACAAGCTCTCCAAGATGAGGAGTTTGTCCAAAAACATAATCTATTTGATTTAACAATGTAAAATTCAATTCCGCTAGGAATCTTTCTTTTTTCATATCCTACGATTTTTGCATGATAACCAACAATAGTGAATTAGAATAATGACTTAATACTTGCTAGTACAGTAAGGATACCTATAATAATGACAAATACATTGCTCATCTTCCCTCTATATTTAGCTAGTACAGGCACTTTACGAATTGCATACATTGGTAATAGACATAAGATAGCAGCAACTAACGGACCGCTAAGGGCATCAATGATTCCAAGAATACTTGGATTTGTATAAGCAACATACCAGCATGTTAATACGACAAAAGTAAGAATCATTGTCTTAACTGTTTTTTCTCCTATATCTTTCCCACGTTTTTTACCGGACTTGATAATCATGTCACGCATTACCTCATACGCTCCTATATAATGGCCAAGGAAAGACTTTGTAATAGCCACAAATGCAATGATAGGAGCCGCAATTGTAATTACTGGCGAATTAAGCTCATTAGCAAGATATGATAGGATTGACAAGTTCTGTTCTTTTGCCACCTTAAGATCATCTGGAGTCAAACTTAAAGTACTGCTCCAAACAAAGAACATAACAACAACGAATGTCATGATATAACAAACTTTTTGTATTTGCGCACACTTGGCATCAGTAGCATCTATTCCATACGTAGCTCTCTGTTTCATAACGAATGACGAAATCATAGGAGAATGATTAAACGAGAATACTATGATTGGTAGTATCATCCATATTGTTCCAAAATATCCTGTTCCAGTTGAAGCAGTAGAAACACTTGAAAAACTTAGCATTGACGTATTCCACTGTGGAATTAAAGATATTGCGATAAAAAGTAGAGAAACAATGAAAGGATATACTAGCATGCTCATTATCTTTACAGTAATATCTTGACCAAAATTTAGTATAGCAATAAGACCGAGTACTAATACAAGCGATAAAATGGCCCTTGGAGGCTCCGGGATGTGCAATTGATTCACGATAAAACTACTTGCAGTATTTGTAAGTGCAACCGAATACATCAGCACGATCGTATAAATTGAGACGAAATATACAATGTTAAAAATGATACTTGCCTTATTTCCGAAATACTCTCTTATAGTACCCGTAATCCCCTCATCAGCAGAATTAGAAGCGTATATCATTTTAGCAAGCGCCCTATGTGAGTAATACATAACTGGATATGCAAGTATGGTAATTAACAGTAATGATAATAAACCACCTGAACCTGCATTAATAGGTAAGAAGAGTACTCCTGCTCCAATTGCTGTTCCAAATAGACTCAATGCCCAGGTAGTATCCTGTTTATGCCACTTTTTAGGGTCTAGATATTTCTCATTTTTTACTGCAGTATTATCAACTTGAAATTCTATGTTTTTTGCAGTATTCCCATTCATATAATAATTCCTCCTAGTTTCCTATTCTTACTTCTCTATTTAAGGCATTGGAATATAGACCGTTCTTGAAAAATGAATTACTTATAAAGTGCGCCACATCGTATATCCTTCTTCTAAGTTAATCAAAATCAAAAAATTAGCGAAGCATCAACTTGACGGGGTTGTTACCACTTACAAAATGTTTCAATTATATAGTAGTATATTTTATTAGTAATTCTCCCAATATACAGACACCCTTAGGCGAACAATAGAGAATAGATTGTTAACTTTTTCACAATATACCCGATAATTGTTCATTGATTTGATTGTTTCTCTCCAAAAATTTTATTTTTAATTGCAATCCCTGTAGGTGTAGCTGCAATTCCACCTAAACCTGTCTCTCTTAATTCGCGAGGCATCTGTCTTCCAACTCTATACATCGCTTCAATAACTTCGTCAGCATTGATGATATTGTTTACGCCGGCTAATGCGATGTCCGCTGCTGCTAAAGCATTTGCCGTTCCAATGGCGTTTCTCTTTACACAAGGAATTTCTACCAAACCAGCGACCGGATCACAAACTAAACCGAGTAAATTTTGTAATGCAATCGAAAAAGCTACAGAAGATTGCTGTGGCGTTCCACCTGCAGCTTCTACCGCAGCTGCAGCCGCCATCGCTGAGGCACTGCCTACTTCAGCTTGACATCCTCCGTACGCTCCTGAAATACAAGCGTTGTTTGCGACTATCGTTCCAAATAACGCTGAAGTAAATAGAAAATGAATCATATCTTCATGACTTAACTGCAACGTATCTTTAATACTAAATAGGACTCCCGGAATCGTCCCACTCGCACCTGCTGTTGGAGTTGCACAAATAGCTCCTAATGCAGCATTTACTTCATTAACACCGATAGCACTTTGGATCCCTAACACCATCAAATCTCCAGAAAGGGTTTTCCTATTTTCTCGATAGTTTTTAATTTTAACAGCATCACCTCCGGTTAAACCAGTTGGAGATAATACACCGTCGCCCTCGATACTTTTATTTATAGCATTTTGCATAGTCGCTAAATTTCGTTCCATTTTACTCCAAACTTCTTCATAAGTAGATTTAGTTTGTTCAATTTCCTGTTCAATTGCTAATTCATAAATTGTCTTTTGGCTTTTATTAGCTGCATCCACAATTTCTTTTATGGCCATATACATATTTTTTCACTCCTTAATGTAACTAAAGAATAATGAGCTTAGCTATATTGCTTAAATTTCCTAATTCCTCCTGGACATTACCAGGCAATAGCGTATCCAAAGCGAATGCATATAAAAATTTCCTGTTTTCTTCTAAACTATGAAAGTTGTTTATTTCCACATCATATTGTTTAAAGATCCTGCGTAAGACAAATTCAAAGTCAGCTCTTTCAGAAATCGTAATAATAACTGGCAATGGCCCCTGCAGGTCTAAGCTAAATCCGTCAATTTCAACATGTTTGATTTCAATTAATCCACCGCCAACCGAAATCCCCATCGTTCTAATACTTCGATTTTCATCCTCTAAATATACATCTGCCGTATTTGGATGGCCAGCAGGACTATCACCTGCTTCTTCAATAAAGGTAATTTCAATTCCTTTAGATTCTGCTATTTCAATAGCATCTGGCACTTTGCTGTCATCGGCAGCAAATCCTAATATCCCAGCAATAATTGCAAAATCAGTTCCGTGACCTTTATGGGTTTCAGCAAATGATTCATAATACCTTACCACGACTTTTTTTGGAAGATCTTGAAATAATTTATTGGCTACTGTTCCAATAGCCAAAGCACCTGCAGTATGTGAACTTGAAGGACCTATCATTATGGGCCCAATCACATCAAAACAACTTTTGTATTTAACATCCTTTTGTTCTTTAATAGATGCTACATTCATGTTCATATAAGCACCCCCATAATTTATTATTTTTAATTGCAGTTGAATCTAAGTTACTAAAATGACTGATTCAAAACAAGACCTCGTTGAATACGCTTTCATTCTCGTGTCAAATACACTTTTCCTTTTGATCACATACCTTTCTTAGAGTAATCATGTCAGTATGTCCAAATTTAAAAGGTTACTTACAATGTCATTAGGATTTTTGCAAAAAAACTAGGTTTGATACTTTCTCTAGAGGTAATAAATTCTTTCTCGACGCCCTCATTATAGCTTGTATATTTATGAGTACAATATTTTTTTATTTTTAGAAAGATTGAATAAACAGAATCTTGAATGGGTAATAGATTACACTTAGCATGTAGCAATTGTGTCCTTTGTTTGAAGCTGTATTAGTTAGTAGAAAAGCAAAAATAACACAGAGTTCCTTTCATTAACACATTGATTATATTGGAAAATCATTATAATGATACTTATATTATCCTTTGTTGAAACATTTAATTTTGGACATGAAAGCTGTTGCAATAAATGATTAATAAAGATAGCAAGTAATAAATTAATGAACTATAAAATCATTTTTGAATATTAATCATTAATTTTGCATTAATATTAATTTTTCAGAAAAAAGGAACTTCTTTTTATAATCTTAACTTAAAGTAATACTTTGGTAATATCCAACAATTTACACCATCCCCTTTACAGTTATGGAAACCCTAATTAGATTTAAAAAGAGAGAAGAGCTCATCGATGCTCCTCTCTCTTTTTTATTTACTTAAGATTACTATTCAAATTGCTTATTGCATCTTTAAGCTGACTTTTAAATTATAAACTTTAATTTCCATACTTCTTTACAAGCCGATAAATGAAAAAAGTATATGTTCCTTCAAAATTAAGTTATAAAAGAGTTATGTTTTCCTGTAACATATTATTCATCCTTCTATTCACAGACAGTACGCTTCCACACTAAATAAAATCTCTCCGTAAACGTCCAATAGCTCTAAAATATACAAAAATTGAGAAATATGAAAAAGACACTCTTATGAGTGCCCTTCTTAGCAACTAAGTCCGCTGCAGCTATTACCATATCTCATATGAATTTCGCCTGTAAGAGGAAATTTTAAGTTCATATTTAATTATTAAAATAAGCCGCACCAAAGTTTTCATTAAATCTTTTACACCAAACAGAAACCGAACCATATTCACTTACATCTATCCCTTCAGGAATTTCGTAGTTTTGGTCTCCTTTATTTCCCTTTAATTTTCCTAATTCAATATACTGATAGTTTTTTACGTCTTCATTATTTTTCAAACGATTTGTAGGAACTAATACAACTCGTACATCTGGCCCATTTGATGTTGCAAAATTAGAAAGTCGTAAAACACGTTTTCCATCCGCTAATTGGTGGATTTTTGCCGTTCCAGTTGTTTCATGGACACCGGTTTGAAACTGACCTTCCCTTAATACTCGATCACTTTCTTGCCTTACTTCAGTTGATTGTATCTCTGTTTGTGGCAATGATTCATTTACGTGCTTATCAATAAATAATTTCTCTGGTCGGAACAATGACCATAATATCCCCAATACAATTATCAAACCACCTATAAGCCATACATATTTTCTTTTCATAAAGTAAAAAACCTCCTGTATCATACTGTGTAGTAGTATGTTAACAAGAAGGTCTTTCATTTTTCTAACGTAAATGTTACAAAAGTCTTTCAGCCATCTTATTTTTTTACTGATGTGATGGGAAGAGTGAACCAAAATTCACTTCCCTGCTTACCATCTGCGCGATTCCTTACACCAATTTCCCCTTTGTGCATTTCAATCAATGATTTTGCAATAGCTAATCCAAGTCCGGAACCTCCAGATTGTGAGCTTCTTGATCGATCTGTTCTAAAAAAACGTTCAAATACACGTAATTGATCATTTGGAGAAATTCCCATTCCTTCATCCCGCAAAATGAATTGAACCTGTTGAGTTAGTTTATTTTCCACTACAGTCAATTCAATTGTTCCAGAGATAGGAGAATATCGAATTGCATTATGTAATAAATTACCTATGACCCTTTCTATTTTACAAGGCATAATCAAAAGTCGAGGTAATGTATCAGGGACATCCAATTGCACATGGATTTGTTTGTCTCCTAATAAGACAGAATGTGACTCTAATACATCTAATAGAACTTTATCTAAATGTGTGAAACTTGGGTGAAAATCTACTTGCTCAAACTCTAACTTTGAAAGATCAAATAAGTCGTTAATTAATCCATTTAATCTTTCTATTTCTTTTAAAACCGTTGCTAAGTATTGCTTTTTCATTTCAGGATCTTCAATCAGGTTATCTTGTAATGCTTCTATCATCATTTGCATGCTAGCCATAGGTGTTCGTAAGTCGTGTGAGATATTGGTAATTAGCTCCTTACGAGAGTTTTCCTGTTCCTCTAACTTAGTAAACCCTTCTTCTAATTTTTTTGCCATCTGTTGAAAGGCTGTTGCCAATTCTTTAAACTCACGTGGTTCTTGCCCAATTATATACATCGTTTTAAAGTGTCTATCACTAAATTGTTTTGACAATTTTATTAAATTTTGTATAGATCTCATGATAGGACGTGTCATTAACCAATAAATAAACGTTGAAATAATGAATGCCACAAATGCAATTACTGTTAATAACCGCGTTTGTTCCGGTTCAAGTAACATTTTCGTATCACTATACCATATAGCAATTACCATAATACTAGTACTTAAGAGATTCATGAGTAACAATTGAATACGTAATCTCATGTTTCATTTCCTCCATTTGGCTCAAAGCGATATCCTATACCCCAAACCGTATGAATCCAGCGATTCTTTATCGTTTGCTTCTCGAGCTTTTCACGTAAACGACTCACTAACACGGTAACTGTGTTTGATGCCCCTTCATGTCCAAAATCCCAAATTAATTCAAGAAGCTGCGAGCGAGAAAATACTTGTTTTGGATGCTTTGCCATGAGATAAAGTACCTCAAACTCTTTCACCGTTAACTCCACTTCCTTATCACAAACAAGTACATATCTGGTCTTTGGATATATTTTTAAATCTGGAAACTCTATCACTTCCAATAGGGATTCTTTCGCTTGTATTGGTACATGGCTTCCTCTTCTTAGTATAATTTGAACCCTTAATACTAATTCACGAGGGGAAAATGGCTTTGTTAAATAATCATCAGCCCCCATTGTTAAGCCTAAAATTCGATCCCTTTCCTCTCCCTTAGCAGTTAACATAATAATAGGGACATTTGACTGTTGACGAATTTCCTCGCATAATTCCCATCCATCTTTTTTTGGCATCATCAAATCTAATATAATTAAATCTGGTTGATGTGTAAGAAATAAATCCCAACCTTCTTTACCATTTACAGCGGTATAAACTTCATATTCTTCTCTTTCTAAATACCGTTTGCATACTTCTCGAATATTTTCTTCATCTTCTACGATTAAAATTCTTTTCTTCATATACTATCCTCACTTCTTTTTCACCAATAACAAAAAATTTATTTTTTCTATTATCGAATAAAAATATCTTTATAGGTAAAGATATAAAAACTAATCACATAAATAAATCAGAATTCCACATTTCACCCTCGAAACGAATGAAAATTTGGAAAATAAATCATGTAATACAGATAGTAATCTTAACATTTGATTACTTATATGACTAGATAAGTATTTAAAATAGTAGTTTCTAAATCATATATAAATTAAAAGGAATGAGTCCGATTCAACATCGAACTCATTCCTTACTAGTAACCTAAATTTTTGTATCTAACTTTTCAGATACAATTCATTTCCGGTTCTCTTTTCAAACTTAGCAACAGAACTGTTACCTATTACTGAACTCTTGATAGATTCCATGCTATAGTATCAGTCCCATTCTCTCCATTACCATATTTCATATAGTCGATTAAATATCCTACCTTTAACTTATTACCATTAGATAGTATGTTCCATTGCTTATGGTGTCCAGTGAAATTCTTTGGATATGCATGATTAAATTTAAAAGTACTTGCGTTCTGTTTTTGATCTAAATGGATATAACTATCTTGAAGTTTTAAATATGCATAATCTGAATAAATAGGATTTTGAAATTTAATTAATACCTCTTCATCCTTTTTAATTGGTTTTCCAGGTTTAGGTTGACCTACTCTTTCAATAATTACATTCACTTTTTCATCGCTAGATTTTTCAGCCCAAAGATACTCCCATTTATTCCCTGCATGATGACTTCCCAAATAAGCTGTATTTCCATATGAAGCCACGGTATAAGGAACTCCTTCTGTAACAAATTCACCTGAATTATCTACTACATAATCTTCAAATTCTTTATTAGCTTTAATTTCAGTATCAATCTTTTGTGTAGGCGTTAGATTGTGTGCGTCATTGATTTCAAATGTAACTTTTCTGTGCGCAGCAATTTCAGATTTAATAGGGTGTATATTTTCTCTAGACTCATATGTAAATCCATTTTCACGTTTAACCAGTGTTACTGTTTGTGACGGAGCATTCCATTTCTTACTATAAGTAGTAGGAATATCTTTACTCACTCCAAATAAACCAGGTAAAATTGTTGCCCTAATCTTTTGCGTCACAGAATCATAACTACCTTCTACTAATGTTGGTTGCTGTAGTTTTGCAAAAGCTCCGTGTACAGAGTCTTTATGTAAATAACCGCGATCTCCCTGTCCCGCTTTTAAATCGTTCAATGCATCAGTTCCATTATTAGCTGAAACCACTGATACGTTATTAGTACTTTTAGCCTTGTTTACAATATGATTTACTTTTTTCGTATCTATATTTACCTGTTGAAAAACTTCGTTATAGGATAAAACTGGCTTATCAGCAAGAGATTTGTCTTTAGGAGTATATACCCTAAACTTTGGTATATTTCCTATATCTGTTTCTAATTGTTCAGTAGCTGCATTTACTCTAGACTCATATCTCCCTGAATCCCCCAAATGCATAATTTCTTCACCTTTTTCAATAGATAAATCCATTGTACTTGTAGGTAAAACTTCAATCGAAAGAAGTTCCCCTTGTTCAACAGCTTTCAATTCATCCAAAGATAAGACAATATTCGCATCTGCTTGTCCTTCTAAACTGTCAATTACTACTTCTGTTTTATTCCGTCCACCTTTTTCTGTACTTAAATAGTTTGCTTTATAACGATCTTGTGTTGCCTTTACAGTATTAATAATTTTGTTTCCTAAACGAATATTAAAATGAGGCGAAACATTTTCAGCGGATGCTGTTCCTACATTTTTATATTCCAAATGTACCCGTAATTTTGCTGCGTTCGCTGTATCCACAGTTGTTGCAGTAGACCAATCGAAATTATTTGTATAACTCTCCGTTTCCGTAGTTGTTTTTGAATATCCGTATCCCACATTTGCTGAAACACTTCCGGAAGGAACAGGACCGGCTGCTGAGCCTTCTACACCACCTGAACCACTTAAACCTACATTAAATGAATGTTGTGTAGATACACTTTTTTCCCATCCTCTACTAACTGATCCGCCATTATTATCCGTAATGGTTGCAATAGGAATTACTTCAATTCGTTTGACACCAATTTGCAAATTCGGCATGTTGGCAACTATCGGATTGAAATTAGTATCAGAATCGTTGTTATAATTCTCAACCTCATACATATCAGTAAAAGGATCACCATCCGTATTTGCATTCATAGGATTCGATATAAATTTTGTTTTCCCTTTATCCTTCTCGGTATCCCATGCTTTCGCTTCATTTTTTCCAGTTTGTGAATTGAATTCAATTTTATATCCATTAATCTCTAAGTCGTTGGAAATACCATCTTTATCCCAATCGTTGTTTGCCATTTCAATGTTTTGTGTAATGAGTGAACCTATTTCCCCATCAGATCCGAGCGTGAAATTCTTATCTTCTTTTTTTACATTTGCATTCTCTTTGAATATTTCAACTGTACCTCCTGGATTCGGTTGTTTTACATCTGCTAAAGCAGGAGATGCTAAAGTCAGTGCCATCGATACACTACCTAATACACTAATTGCTGGCTTCAATTGTTTCATTGTTATTTTTCCTCCTTGGTTTCTAGGTCCATTAGAACACCTACTAGTAAGATTAATTTCATCATATATAACAAACCTTTCTTTTCTCTCTCATAACTGTTAAAAAAGTCTCTCGTAAATATTACAAAACACTTACAGAGTTTTTAAAAGCCATAAAATCTATATATGAAACATCAAAAAGCCGTAATATGAAGAATCGATTACAATATATACAAAAAAGCAGCTAGCCAAAGCTAACTGCTTACTCATTTATAAAATTTCAGTAAAAGAATGTATTAATTTTGAAGTGTACAAATTGGAAGAGTTACTTCAACTATAGTTCCCTTATTCACTTCACTCTCAATAAATACCTTCCCCTGGTGTGTTTCAATAATTTTATAACAGACCATTAATCCTAAGCCGATTCCCTCTTCCTTAATACTGTAAAAAGGTTCTCCTAAATATGGTATACGTTCTTTTGGAATCCCACATCCTTGATCGATAAAGCGAATCCTTATTTGATTATTATCAAGTTTATCAAATTGAATCAAAATTTCTCCTCCTGTTGGCATGGATTCAATTGCATTTTTTATAATATTAACAAATACTTGTTTTAATTGATTTCCTTCACATGGAATCAGTGGAATACCAAGTGTAAAATCAATTCTAATTTTTATATTATTCATCATTGCTTGAGGTTGCAGTAGCATTAAAACTTGATCCATTAGCACACTAATATCATTAGGTTGTATCTTTACAACCTGTGGTTTGGCTACCGCCATAAATTCATTAGTAATACTTTCTATACGCTCAATCTCTGATGATACTATATTTATATAACCCTGATTATTCTCAGTTTCCGTTGATTTTAGTAATTGCATAAACCCTTTCATTGCGGTTAATGGATTATTAATTTCATGAGCCATTGCAGTCGCTAATTGTCCTACGACAGCAAGTTTTTCAGATTTTCGTAGTAATTCTTCTGTTTTTAGCCGTTCAGTGATATCACGAGAAATACTCAGGAAAACCTTTTTACCATTTAAGTTAAAAACACGGACACTAAACTCGGTAGTTATTATTTTTCCTGTTGGAAAAGCATATTCATCTTGCAAAGTGAAGGAAGTTTGTCCCTCTCTAATTTTTTCTAATAACCTTACAATCATTTTAGAATCTTGTGGTACGACATTTGGAAATGGTAACGAGAGCAGCTCTTCTCTACTATATCCAAATCTTTTACAACCAACAGGATTTACCTCAATGAATCGACTTGGAACATGATTTTCATTCAGCTCTACTACATATACTGCATCAGTTGCTTGTTCGATTAGTGCACGGTACTTCATTTCACTATCTTTTAATTGTTGGTGTAATCGATGTCGTTCTCTTTCTGCTTGTTTTCTTTCAGAGATGTCTCTACATATTGCAGATAAAGCTATTACATTTCCTCTTACGTCTAGTATAGGAGAAACTGTCAGACTGACATCAAGTAGACTTCCATCGTTACGTCGTCTAACAGTTTCTAATCTAGTAACTACGGATTCTCCTGTTAGAATTTCCTGAATATTTTTAAGTGATTCTTCCATTAAGAAATCTGGTACACAGGGTAATCTCTTACCTACGATTTCTTGTAGTGACCATCCAAATATCTTTTCATAAGCTTTATTTGCTTGTAAAATATGCCCTTTTCGATCAGAAATGGTAATAGCATCTACATTATGCTTTATAAATGATTCTAGTAATTCTTTGGTAGCCCTTAATTCTGATTCTACCTTTTTTCTTTCGGTTATATCGACTGCAGAACCAACAACTTCAATAACTTGTCCATTTCGTTTAATCGGCCTAAGTGCAATAAGAATAATTGTTTTATCATCTGGCCAGGGTAATTCGAATATAATTTCTTTCCCTTCCCATGCCTGAAGATAATACTTCATCAATTGCGGAACTAAATGTGGTGGAACAATAGAAGCATCAATAGTCCGTAAGCTTTTTCCTACCACCTGTTCAGAATAAAATCCTTTTTGATAATAAAACTGTCCATCACATAAAGTGTGTATAAAGTGCTTACCCACTTTTTTAAATTTAAAAATCCCTCCTTGAAGCTCATGTACGGTATCTGTAAGTTCTTGCTTGGATTTTTTTAATTCCCGATTCATTTTAGATAAGTCCTGTGTTAAATAATACAATCTCTGATAGGCTTCCATAAGAAATAGCCCAATTAAAAGTCCTAACGCTATATATAATAAACCTCCAGAGTAAAGTAACGTAGTATTAAAGAATACACCAACTAACCACTTTATTCCGACAAAAATAGAAAAATATAAAGATGCACTTTTAAAAGGATGAAGGTTTTTAAAATATGTTTTAAAAGTAGAAAATAGAACACTCATACTTAAATATGCAATCACAGGTGGCTCCCAATACCCACCAATGAAAAAGATACGCATTATAATTATGCTAATTAGTGTAATCCAGCCAGCAATGCGACCAAAATAAATAAAAGATAGAATAAGAGGAACAACTCGAAGATCGTAGGAAAATCCCATGTATGGAAAAGAAAAGAGCATCAAAGTAACTGCAATAATTCCTCCATAGAATTTTTCGAAATATCGCCTGGAATGAACCAAAAACACTTGAATAAATATCGCTGCGCTAACTAATAAAGAAAAAATAGAAATATTGATGAAATAGTCTTTAATAATCATGTAATGTCCCTCCTTGCATTAAAGATATATTCGACAAAAAAACAGAAATTCCTACAAATAGTATAAACAGTTCAGGTGCAAAAAATATAATTCCGTACATGATAATACATGTAAATAGTATCATATTGATTCAAATCGAAAACCAGGGAATCTTCCATATGAACCTGCAAATCCCCCAAAAATAAGGTGTTTATTTAAATGTTATGTACAAAAAAACGTAGGAATATTTAATTCCTACGTTTTTTATAAATTAATCAACTCCTTCACTATTACAATTCTTCTAATTCCTCAATTTCGGCTTTTCGCTTTAAAAATATTGCAATATCTTTATTCTCCCTTTCTATTAAACCAAGAGCATGTCTATCATTTAAAGCTAATTCTTTATAACCCCATATATATTCTATTGTTGTCGCTTTACTATGTTTATGATCCGCAAAATACCATTCTAAAGGTTGTAAAGGGTTCGATACTTCAAACAATTCCGCTGGGTACCATGAAGGCAAGTTTTCATTTTCACCCAAGATTAGATAGTCTAATGCTCCATTCAATGAACTAATACCATAAACCACATATTCCTTATCGGTTTCTAAATTTATAATAGAGTCTCGATTATATCCTTGATCTAATAAAACCTCTGAAAATGTATCTCCTGAATTTTTTATACATAGTACCTTCACATACAAGCTCCTATCAACAAAAAATTAATTTTTAAATTTAAAATCATTAAATTCGCCTGTTCTATTATTTTTAAAATAATGAATTGCTACAAGAGTTACATTATGCGCTATTTGCGCCTAGCCACCTTCTTTGGGTCAACAAGAATCTGTCATTGGTATTCTCGTTAGAACTATTCTTTGTGGATTTGAATTAATTTTTTTCATTGCAAGTCGTTCTTTTAATGTATTTGCAGTGCTTCTACCTGCGGAGCCTCTTCCTAATATTTCAACTTCATATTTTTTATTTTTTATAGCCTCTTCTAGTTCCTTTTCTTTTCAGGTTTGCGTATATTTCATGTCAAATTACAGAAGTGAGTCAGGTCACTCTAAATCGTAGATTAGAAGAACATGAATAATATTCTTTTTTGAATTGTAATTAAACCTCAGAGTGGCACCCCATACCCAGAATCATTTCCTTACCCAACAGAAGTTAATAAAACATGGTTATTGCTTCACCGCTTTGGCTACAAGTGCTGCGTATGCTTCTGCACCTACTTTGGTTAAATGCACACCGTCAGGTGCAAAGTAGTCTTTCTTTCCAGCACTTGCTGCATACCAATCAACTAGAGTTACATTCGGATATTCAGATGCCGTTACTTTCAGTCTCTCATTCACGATTGATTCCCACGGACGTGGTACTCTCGTATTAATAAATATGATTTTACGTTCGTTTCCAATTACTTTTATTAATGAAACAAGTTGCTCAGTAGTAAAGGCTCCATTTGTACCTAATCCAATAATGACATAGTTTCCTAAATTCCCTTCATATTTTAACTGTTCAACTACCGGAATCGCTTTTGACAGCTGGCGACCAATTTGCGCATCAATCCTAATATCAGGAAAAGTATTTTTTAAATACGGAGTAATATCAATCATAACGGAATCACCTATCGCAGTAACCGTGAGTGAATTTTTAGATTGCGCAGAATTTACTTCTCTTGATTCCCCTTGTTTTTGAGGCGTCTCTTGATTTGGATTTTCCCAAACTGCAACTGGATGTGGCGCTGGTTGTGTTTGTGCTACTTCCACCTTATCTTGTTGAGAATTCTCCTTAGCCTTACTAGCTTTTGATAACCCTACGACTGCTATCGACGAAACGAATAATGTACAAATTAAAGCTAACTTAACACCTAAAGTGACATTTTGAATTCTTAAATTATTAAACTGAATGTTCCGGAGCGCTCCTTCTCGGATTGGTTTTTCAATAAACTTCCATGAAATTTGCGCAATCAATATAATCAAAAGAAATTGAAGGATTGCTCTTATTAGTGAAAAATCCCCAGCATTTACCTTTGAAGTCGTCAATGTAAGAATTGGATAATGCCAGAGGTATATACCATACGATCTTATCCCTATCCAACGTAAAGGTCTAAATCGTAAAAATTGAGCAATACGACTAGCTGGATGAGCTAGATTTGCCACTAACAATGCTGTTGCAATTGATAAGAGAACCATTCCTCCCTTGTATAGAAATGGATCATATTGATTGGTCTTCCAAAACATAACCAAAATAATAATAAGGGCAATGCCCCCCACTACATCAAGAATGAAACGCGCCTTTGGGATAATTTTATTTGCAAGCCTATTGCTTGGCCAAACTAAGGCAAGTACCGCTCCGATAAGTAAGGAAAAGGCCCTCGTATCTGTACCATAATATATTCTGCTTGGGTCAGCTCCAGGTTCATACAAAATTGCCATCGCTAAAGCTGAAGCAACGGCTCCCAGACAAATTAATAAAATCATACGGGATTGTTTTTTTATGTAGTAAAGCCCTAAACTAATGATAAACGGCCAAACAACATAGAATTGTTCCTCAACTGCTAACGACCAAAAATGATTCAATGGAGAAAGCTGGTTAAAATTATCAAAGTACGATAATTTATGATAAATATACCACCAGTTACTAACATAAAATAATGCCGCTAATGAATCTCCGCGCATTTTTTCAAGTAAAGAGCTATGAAACATCGTAATCCATGCCAACGTTATAACGAGCATAACAAGCATTCCCGGAAGCAATCTTCTTGCCCTACTAAGCCAGAATTTTTTTAAATCAATTCTCTTATTTCTCTTCCACTCTATCGCTAGAATATCTGTAATTAAATAACCTGAAAGTACAAAAAATACAGTAACTCCCAAAAACCCTCCAGGCATCCAATTAAAATTAATATGATACAAAATAACACCTAGTATAGCTAGACCCCTTAGACTGTCCAACCCAACCATATAACGACTATTTTTTTTAAAAGGTTTAGTCATCCTACATTCACCTCTATTTCTTGGAAATTAGGTTAATAATAACGGCATAAAATGCTATTAATCCCCTAAAATCGTATAAGCTAAACTATTACAAACATCTTTTTGTAAGGCTCTTTTTTTATCTTTACATGCACAGTAATTAATACTTTAACACGTTATCTGGCTCTGTTGTGAAAATTTTTAAGCTAGATGTTCTTGTTGCTCTTCCGAAAAAGAGGAATATGATTTATAACGTATATTTGAACATTTCCCTGCAAAATAACGTTATAAAGAAGGGCTACTGGTTATGAGCAGCCCCTCTTTTACCTTACTTCACATATACATATGTTTCTTTTGAAATCACATTTTATATCTTGCCCTTACTGTCGTGTATTTTATATTGCAGCGAACCTTGCATCAGAACAATATGTGTTCTGGTGCAAGGTTTTTTTAACTAGAATAAATTCTGGGAAAGCAAATAAGGAACATGACAGATGTGATATTTTAAAGAAAAATAATAGTAGCCATTTGCTACTATTATTTTTTTCTTTAAGTTATCGTAATATGCCTGAAATTCTAAAGGGACGTGGTATGTCAATTCATCTAACAACCATTATGTGCTGAGTTCGTGAATACGGAAATTTCATTCGTGATTTTTGAAAAATAAAACAAAAAAGAAAAACTATCTTTGAAAATGGATGAAACCTACATAAATGTCAACTAATCTATGTACGAATTCCTTTGCTTTAGCTAGGTGTTCTAGGAAATAAGGAGCCATATGCTGGTCAATTTTTCAATTAACTTGGTGTCTAGTTTAGTGTACCATCTCCAATTAATGCGTTTTTTGGGGTTCAGTTCATTATATTTTCTACTTTGTCTTTATACACAACATATTCTTTTCCATCCACTACTGCTACCACCGCAAATTCATCATTTGGATTGAATGAAAGCCAGTCAGCCCACATGCTTGTATTAGCCCCTCCACTCCACATATGATGAACAGTGTTTTTAGTTAAATTCATAACTTTATAAGACGCATTTGGTGCATTTGTTCCAGTCTTTATTTCAAAAGTGTATGCGTTATGGATTTTTTTATAAAAGTAAAAAACGTTTGATGGACGAAGTAGATTCATAAAATCTTGTTCTTTCTTCTCTGCAATTTTTATGCCTTCTAGTAATGTGACAACATCTGTTCTTAATGTTTTCCAACTGTCTTTAGCTGAATTCAAGTTAGGCTTTAAAAATTTATATCTATTTTGATCAGCTTTTTCATCAGCTTTATCAATATGCCCCAGTACGCCCGAATATTGAGAGTCTAAATCATCCCATTGTGTGGACATATAAGTAAGAGCAGTAATAGCACTATCAATCGTACTATGCATATCACTAATATTATGAAATGCAACTCCGACTACACGATTTAATGTAATTTTATAATCTACAGTTTTACGTAATTCTGCTAAAGCAGGCCCTAATCGACCTAAATTATCTCTAGCAGTACCTATCATTATGCCACCAGAAATAAGCGTGGGGATAAAAGGGACTTTCACCATTATTAACCCATCAGATTCTAATTTCTTATAATAGTTTACTTGTCCTAAAACTTCATCTAAACGCTTTTGATCAGTCTCTACATCAGCTCCTTGGTTTTTTAAAATCGATTGCAAGGTCTCTTTATGGCTTCCAAATACTCTAACATCTTCTCCAATAGCGTTTTTAAATTTAGTTAATTCTTCTATTAGTGCTTTTGCAGACTTTTGGTTTCGTTGAATCCCCACCCTTAAATCTGTAATCCCCTTTTTTAAAGTATCCCCATTTCCATTATTGATCGCCTCTACTAATGTTTCATAATAATTTTCAAACTTTGTATCGTATTCAATAATGCCGGTCAATGTATCTAAAAGCTGTTTTTTTACTTTTGTATTCCATGTAACAGCATGTGCTCTTGCATTCTTTTGATCCTGTACAATTTTACTAGGTAAATCTGCATACCCATTAATAGAAATTCCTTCAAAACTCACATCCGGATTATTAATTAGCAAATAAGAATATTCATTCATAGCCTTTGCAAATAACCCAGCATCTTGCACAGTTTTTTTCATCTTTTCTTCATTTGCTGAAAGAGACATATCTCCAGTGTTTGTTTGTTCAGTTTCAATTGCAAAGGTTGCTACTGGTGCGACTGCATAGGTAGTTGTCATAATTAAAAATGCTGATACAGCCAGTATTTTATAAGGTTTTTTTTTCATCTTTTCTTATTCCTCCTGTATAGAGTATGATTTCAAGTCCTATTCTTATTAAAAGACGATGTTGTTGCATAGATTCGATATTATTAAGCAAATCTATATAACCTGTCCCCTATTGATTAATTCTGTTACAAATTTTTAAAAACAAGTAAACTACATGACTAACTTTTTATTTGGATAAAACTCATATATAAGTGAAAGGCGAAGTCTTTAATGAGACTCCGCCTTTTTAATATATAAGGATTTGTTAATTATTGCTTTACTGTTTAACAGTGTAATCATAGACTCTCTATGTTACGGGTCACTTTGCAACAGAATAAATATTTCCCTATTTTTGTGGAGTAACAGTTTCCACTTTTAATTCCTTTATCCCCTCTTTTAATGTAACCGCATCTGTTCTTAATGTTTTCCAACTGTCTTTCGCTGCATTTAAATTAGGTTTTAAGAATTTAAATTTATTTTGATCCGCTTTTTGAGCTGCATTCTCAATATGCCCTAGAACGCCCGAATATTGAGAATCTAAATCATGCCACTGCGTTGACATATAAGTAAGAGCGTTAATAGCATCATCAAGCGCCTTATGCATTTCATTAATATTACTATAAGCAACTCCAACTACACGATTTAATGTTACTTTATAATCCACGGTCTGACGTAATTCTGCTAATAAAGGCTCTAACTTACCTAAGTTGTCTCTTGCTACTCCCACTATAATACCGCCAATTATTGGTAGACCCAAAATAGCACCCTTCATTACATTAAACCCATCAGATTCTAGTTGTTTATAATAGTTTACTGATCCTAATACTTCTTCTAGACGCTTTTGATCTGCATCAACATCTGCACCTTGGTTTTTTAGAATCGACTGCAAAAGATCTTTATTGCCTCCAAATGCTCTAACATCTTGTCCAATAGAGTCTCTTAATTTAGTTAATTCTTCTATTAATTGTTGTGCGTACTTTTGGTTTTGTTGAATTTCACCTCGTAAATCTGTAATTCCTTCTTTTAAAGTTTCTCCATCCCCTGTATTAATCGCCTCAACCAATGTTTCATAATAATTGTCGAACGTTGTATCATATTCAACAATACCAGTCAATGTATCTAAAAGCTGTTTTTTTACTTTCGTGTCCCAAGTAACAGCATGTGCTCTTGCATTCTTTTGATCTTGTACGATTCTACCAGGTAAATCTACATATCCATTAATAGTAATTCCTTCAAAATTTACATCAGGATTCTTAATTAGCATATAAGAATAGGCATTCATAGATTTTGCAAATAATCCAGCCTTTTGCAAGGTCTCTTTCATTCTCGCTTCATTTGCAGAAAGAGCCGTATCTCCATTGTTCGTTTGTTCAATTTCACTTGCAAAAGTTGCTACTGGTGAGACTACAGAAGTTGCTGTCATAGTTAATAGAGCAGATGCAACGATCAGTTTGTACGGGATATTTTTCATCATTTTATATTCCTCCAATATAATTTTTCATTTTCAGTTCTATTCGTGTTTAAAAGCGATGTCTTTTGAAATGAATTCTGCATCTTTATGAATATCATTCCAACTTTCTTTAGCAGCTTTTAAATCATCCGGTATTAAAGAGAATTTGTGGTCTTGCATAGAATCGATATTATCCAGTAAATCTGTATAATTTGCGCCCATTGTATTCCATTGCTTTTGAATATTTGTTAGAGACAATATCGCTTGATCTACAGTCTGGTATAGATATGCCAATGTTTCTTTCGCGTTAGTAAGCGAAAGAACTGCTTGATTAGCACGATCTGCTTTCATACTTAATTCTCCGATTTTGTTAGAAATTTCGTTATAGGAGTCCATATGCTTAGATGCCGTGACACCAGCTGCAGTTCCTAGACCGATACCAGCTGCTCCAAGAGCTGAAAGTCCACCAACAACAGCCGGTGTTGCTGTACCACCAGTTACAACAATTACAACTGCTCCTCCAATAGCTGCAATAACTAAAATAGCTGCTCCCAATCCACCACCAATTGACCATGCTAATACATCATCAAAATGTTTTTTCTGAGTAGAACGAAGTTGCTCAATTTCAGCTTGAAGTTGTGGAATCGTTGCCTGTTGACCTGCTAATATTGCAGTTAATCCACCTTTCCCATCTGGACCACCAACATTATTTTTAAAATCTGTAGAATTTTGATATAGTTTCCCTTTGAAGTCTTGTAGCATCTTAATTACATCTGTAACCTCTTTTGAATTTGTATTAATTGTTGTAATTAAATCATTTATGCCCTCTTTTAGACCTGCCTTATCTTTCTTTTGTACAGTATCTACTAATGTGTCGTAATAATTTTGAAATTGTTCATCGTAATTTACAATATTACGAGCTGTTTTTTGAATCTGTGGCTTCGCTGTATCTAACCAATAATTCGCATTGATTCGTGACAGTTCTTGATTAAGATGAATATTTTTGAGCAACTCTCCTCCTTCTGAACCTAAATCGATATTAGATAAATTTACATTCGGTTGCTTAATCATTGTTTTTGCGTACAAATCCATTACAAGAATATGAGACCCTGTTTCAGCCAATGCTTTCTTCAGTCCTTCAGGACCTAAAGCATAATTGCCTACTTTTTGTTCTTGAGCGGTCGTTTCTTGTGCAAACGCATGAATAGTGTTACCAGTAGTAGCAGTTATAACCGTTGCCAAAGTGGCTAAAGTTAGCACTTTGAATGGGAATTTTTTCATAACTATTCTCCTTCTTTCGCTAGATTCTTAGAATCTTTATATTTTTTTCAAAAAACGTAATATTAAAATTTATATACCTGTTCTTCAAGGTAACTTATTACATTTTTTAATTGTCTTAATGTATCTTTTTGAGACTGCTCGTTAGTTGCATCAACATTAATAGATAATTTTGTAATGTTATTTTTTATTAGATCCAAATCTGCTTTATAGCGCTTTAGTAGGTCAAGTTCTACATCTACTTGGTTTGCAAACGTATGCAAATCATTTTGTGAAAGAAGAAGCATTGATTTTTGTAAATCTGCTATTGATAGTTTCGTTGTTAAATCATATATTTTTTGGTTTTGTTTCTCTAAGTCATCTAAATATGCTCGCTGCTCTGCTGTTAGTTTATTTACTTCTGCGAAGACACCAAATGTTTTCTTAATTTTTTCAGTATCAATGGCTTTCATCAGGTCATATTCTTGCGTTTTTGCGGCTGCAGCTGCAGCTATTTCACCTTGTTTGCTTTTCTCAATTGCTTCACGAGCTGCTTTTTTGGCCGATTCAATTTCTAGAGCAGTTTTACCTTGTTCTGTCGCTTCTTGCGCTGCTTTTTTCTCAGCTTCTAGAATAGAGTTGTTTATTTCTTTTCCTTTGTTATACGCTGCCATCCCTGCTTGAGCAGCCGGTTCAATAATTTCTTTTGAAAGACTATAAACTTCTTTGAATATAGCAAATCCCTGTTCATTTAAAGCTCCTGGTATTAATGCAATTTGTTGTAAATCATTTTGAATTGCTTTTTTGGTATTTAATATTTCATTTTTTAACTGATCTATTTTTCCTGTTCCATCTGTACCTAATATGCCTTGCGCAGTTGCCACATCAGTATCGAAATCTTTTAATTTTTTATCAAGCTGTAATTTAAGATCAGTTAACTCATTAATTTGTCGTTGCGCACTTTCTTGATTCGTCATAGCCATTTCTTGAAGTACTTCAAGTCTATCCAAAAAACCTTCTCTATCTTCATTATTGTCTACATACGATTTTAATGTCGGATAATAGCTATTAAATTTCGTTACAAATCCTTTGCTTTTTGAATTTAATAGAATTAACTGTGGATAGAGTTCCGATGACCATTCTTTCATATCTTGTTTGATTAGAAATTGATTTGTATTTAAAGCTGGGACTTCCTCTAGCTGTACATTAGGACTCATTAAAGATTGATCAATATACGTTTGGATTAATTTAGATTGCGCACCTAATTTTCGTAATGATGAAGAAATATCCATGTTTTCCTGTTGAGTTTCTGCTTGAACGATTGGTGTTGCCAGAGTATTGATAGGAATAGTTGCTCCAGTTACAATGGATGTTATTAAAAATCCTGTCATTATTTTATTTTTCATTCCGTACACTCCTTTACCATTTTTTTTATAACTTGATTCATATAACTGTACAACCTAGCTCTAGGCTCTCTGCTTACACACGCCTGAGGAAGAAGAGGTCTTTCATATAGGATGTTATCGTTATTATTTACTTCTAATAGAATCTAAGGATTTTACTTCCCTCTCATTTAGCTCTATTTTTCAAATAATAAACGATAAAAATTCATCAGCTATATTTGAATTAGCTGCCCAATGAATAGTAAAATATTCCCACCCCTAGAGCTGCTGTTTAACTTACAGAACCATGAAGATAGATAAACCATTGAATCTAGGGTTAATCCTGTCATGACTTTTTTTAATATCAATTTCATAATAGGGTTTTTAGTTTTTTCAGCAAGAGCCTTACAAGACTACAAAAGATGAACTTATACTGTACATTGCTTATACTTATATTGCGGAATTAATTCACTTTTGCTATGTAGAAACTTAAAACCCTATTTTTTAAAAATAATACTTTTGAGATTCTACATCCGTCAAAAATAAACTGATTATTAAGAAAATTAATTGCAACATACTTTACTTGCAAATTTATTAACCTCTATTAGTTCGCTCTTCTCCTTTCTGTGTGGTCATACCAGTTATGATGTTCATTAAAACATTAAATTTCTGATGCGTAAATAGCGAAATTTTGTCGATTGAGCTCGATAGTTTAACTGTTAAGTAAAAATATGCGCTAAAAAAATTATATCGATATAATTAATTGGAAATTGCATCTCTGTAATTGTAATGATTACAAATTAAAGTGTATACGGTTAATAAATAACCATTTTAGCTCAACGGAGCAATTTTATTTTTAAAAAATACTTATAGAATAATTTAATAGGTTTTTTTATACTTTTTTACCTTTATTTAGTTATGTATAATTGCATATAATATAGATATATCAAGTGATATATGTTATATTGTTAAACTTTATGTAATAGTCCCTAATATCACCATTATTAAATACTCAACATGCCAACCACTTTAATACTTAACATGAAGATATCAATCTATAAACTTATCCCTTGTTATAACTATAGTTTTTAAAATATAAAAAAGCCGCAAAGCTTTCTCGAAAAGAACCTTTGCAGCCTTCTGATTTTTTGTCTCCTGAGAAAAATAATGGATAGTGTACTCATAAATTAACAACATGTTATAAATCTTACCCATGTCTTTTAGCTTCACTAAATGTTTCATAGATTCTTCAAGATCTATTTGAATACATATTCCTTTTCTAGATCAATCACATACCCTTTCTAGAGTAAAATAAACAGTATGCTCAATTTTTTGAGTTACTTGAGCGTATATTAAAGTTTTTTCACAAGAAACTGATACTAAGCTCATATTACTGTATATTTTTCACGATACTGTCTAGGTGTCATGTTAGTTGATTTTTTGAAAACCCTTGTAAAATAGCTTTGGTCGTTAAAATTAAGCCAAGCACAAATATCTGATAATGGATATGTAGTAAGTGTTAATAATTTTTTTGCTTCTTCAACTCGTTCCCTTTGAATAAATTCACTTAAAGGAATTCCTACTTCTTTTTTAAATAATTTAGATAAATAAGTAGGCGTAATATCCAAATGATTAGCGAGTTCATTGAGTGATATTCCATCGTATACATTTTTACTAATATGGTTCATACATGTAGTAACCGCATTTGAAAATTTTTGCGCATTGAATTCTTTCACTCGATCTGCAAAAGTACGTAAAGCATCTCCTGACAATCGCCTTACAGAGTCCACGTTATCTAGTTGTTCCATGGTTTGGATATACAAAATACTAAGTGCAAAAGCAATGTCTGGTGGGAGATTACCTTCTATCGCATATCGAGTAGCTAAAGTAATCGCAATAATCCCATGGTTTTTTTGGTTTCTAAGTGGATCCGCTGTTAAAATTAATTCAGTATCTTCCTGCGAAACTGCATACATATATTGCAACAACTTCTTTTTATTTCCCTCTTTGATTGCTGAAAAATAATTATGTACTAATGCCATGTTGTGAGTTTTTGGTTTATTTTGTTGACGTTTTAAAATATATAGATCGGGTTCCACAATTTTATAGGGAACTTCCTCTAACACTTTATTTTTTTCTAAAACAATATTAACATCTAACTTTTCATTGAAAATCATGTAATGCAATAAAATCCCCATATCAATTAAAGCATTTTTTTTTGCCTCAGGTAGGGATTGATAATAAGTTAGTCTTTCTTGAATATTAATATTTGAGTTAAATTCTTTTCGAAGTTTAAATGTCACATCATCTGATCCCTTTGGATGTATAGTTGGGCCAATTATTATAGTCCCTTTTATATAATCATGATTTGCTATATGAATTAGGATAAAATTTTCAAGATAACTGTTACATCTGAAAAGGGGCAAATTATCGGGATCATTTTCTTGATAAATGTCACTAAGATGTTCTTCTTTAGAAGAATAAAAAGGACTACAAATATCATCAGAAGTAGACTGATATAAGATTTTTTTGTCTGTGGATAAAATGTGAACGGGTACATTAAATGCTTTATGTGCGAGATCACACAAGTGTTGTATATCGATAGAATTATTCATTACCTTCTCCTTTTAATTAGATTAACTAATAAATTTTTACATCTTTACGGTATAAATTCATAAATTATTTTCCGTCAGGTATAACTCTCGACAAAATATTACTATAAAATATCAAAATAGTACAATTCACGACAAAATATTACTATATTTTTTTTATAAAAATCATATATTATTTAATTGTAATTAGCATTTAAATATCAGAGTAGCGTAGATAAGATAAGTAAATGAAATAAGCGAGGATCTTTTCTTAATTCTACAAAATTTAATCATTGAACTTGAAAAAACAGTGAAAAACTTACAAAATACAGTGGTAGTCTATGCGAGGACCAAGCTGGAAAAAAGATTCAAAATATGGCTAAAGTAACATGAGATACTGTACCATCGCAAGAAACAACAGTCAAAATTTGAATTCAATTACATGTACAAATTGAATTCAAAAAATGGATAATGCTAAATTAAATGTAAAACTGAAAAATTACTGTGTTTCAGATTTTAGACAAAAATAACAAAAAGTCGGGAAATTAACAACAGGGGAAAATGATAAGGATATTTATGAACCACTATGCTTTGAAAGTACAAGCTAGAGGAAATTCAAGTATCAAACAGATACATGTTACTTAAAGATTTAATTGAGAGAACGGTCTTTTCATCAGTACAAAAATAAAAATAGAAAACACAAAAACAGAATGGAATATTTAAAATACTGGTGATATAGGGACAATTATTTTTATCTAATTGGTACTATATTACTAGTCGCAACATTAGTTTTACTTCCCACCAAAAAGGAAGATATATATAGATTTTAAAAATACTAGGAATAGCAGCCGGGATAGAACAGATGAATAACCTATTTATTGGTTGTTCATCTTTGTATTATTAGTCTTTATATTACCTAGTTTTATTATTACATCACATATACTTATTATTAAATTTTCAAATACAATAGATGTTAATTAACAAAAACAACATCCATAATTAAGGTGCACAGTAAATTGACCTCAAAAAAATTCTTAAGTGACATATCTTTAAATCCATTTAAATATTAAGTATACTTTGTACACTACTTTTTATAAATTGATATATATACCCCTCTTAATTTCTCACTTTATTTTTAATTAAGAATCAAATTATTTATGAATAAAATTGTATTATATTGGCTTAAATATTATGGAATTAAAATTACGAATAATAACAAAACGGTTTTAAACAACCTTACAATAATCGTATCGAATTTATTTTATACTGATACATATAACATTAACTAATCCACAAAAGATTGTTACAAAGGAATCTGAGGGTCTGTTTTTCAACTTCAAAATTTATTTTTTGAAGTTTTTGTAAATAAAAGGGAGAAGAATCCATTTGCACATGAATTCTTCTTATTTACTGCTTTAACTTAGTGTAATCTGTATTGACCTGTTAATTGTTCTTCAGCCATTCGAACTAAACGTTTTGTAATTTCTCCACCGACAGATCCATTTGCACGTGATGATGTATCAGGTCCTAATGTGACTCCTAATTCACGAGCAATTTCATACTTCATTTGCTCGATAGCACTTGCAGCAGCAGAAACAAGAATTTCATTTGTATTACTTTCGTGTCTTTGAATATTCATAATTGCACCTCCATTATATTTGTATATAACTTGTGCCTAATTATGATATTTATGCATGAGTAACCTAGTTTCTTCTAGTATTTTTAGGGGAACCCTTTTTCTTTCTCTCTTTCCCATATTCCACTAATTGAATTTGAAACACATCTGAATCCTTAATTCCTAAAACATTCGTTTCTTCTATAAATGAACGCCAGGACTCTACTTTTCTTGATTTTTCCTGACTATTCCTTAATGTGTAGATATTTGAGTACTCTATAATTAATCCTCCTCAAAAGTTAAATAATGTACATTGCATTTCAGTATAAAAATAAAACCGCCTGTAAGAACGGTTTCTCTTTTCGTTATTTTTTTATGGCTCTACGCTTTTTTATTTAATATATTTTATGTTACGTATGCCGAGACGAATTGACGCGAAGATAAGGTAAATCATTATAATGACGTAGACTACTAACCAACTCGTATAAATATATGTACCCTGAAATCCATTTTCAGTAATCCAGTTAGTGATCCACATTCCACCAAAATAAACTGGGATTGTTAACAAGCTTACGTCTTTAGGATCTGTTGCAAGATAAATCATTAGAAATAGAAAAGCAAGTGCCCCTATCGTACTAACATTTCCAAAAACCATTATCGGAAATCACCTACTTTATGATTAATAATATAACAAGTGTTAATTTCTTACCCCTTCCGTGGATAACTCGTTTCGCGGTTTTCATAACTACCATTCCTTGGGGTAAGTATATCAAATACCAAGGTAAATTTCCCCAATAAGTATGATGTCTACTTAACAGTTTCTTCTTCGGCCAGTAATAGAATACTAATTTTTATTGCAACATATCCGCAAAGGAAGTACCTACATTATTCTTTCGCTTCATATGCTTCTCTAAATAGATTTTTGTTGTTTGAATATTTTCATGCCCAAGCGTTTGCATTAAATGATATAAATCCGCATTTCCTTGTTCAACTGCCATGATTGCAAAAGCATGACGGAATGTATGCGCCGTTACAGGATTTTCACGATACTGCAGAAACTCTAAATTGGTCTTTTTTATCATATCTGTTACCTGGTTCGATAACGTTTTTGAATTATAAAAGTTCCCTCTTTGATTTACAAATAAAGGACTTTCATCTCCTCGGTCCAATACAGTTTGGAACCCTCTTCTTCTTCTCATTTCACAAATACACTCATATAAATGTTCAGAAATGAAAAGTTCACGTACTTTACTTCCTTTACCTATAACTTTTAACCAGTGCTTTCCGTCATAATGTAAGTCTTTAACCCTTGTTGTACATAATTCTTGAATTCTTGCACCGGTACTTGCCAGAGCTAGTAAAATTGTATAGTTTACTAAATGGCCTTTTTCTTTATAAAACCCTAAAATTTTCATAACTTCCTCATAGGATAGGTCCCGATTCGGCCGATCCTGTTCATTTACATTTGCACGCTGCAGTTCTTCATGAAGAGGTCTTTCAATATAAGCAAATACATGAAGGTGTTTAAAAAAAGAACGAATCAATACAGATTTTTTTGCAAGTGTTGCGACCGCGTACGTATCCCCATTCCTACCGTTCTCTACCTGCTTCAACCAAGCATTATATTTGCGAATATGCCAAGGTTGTAATGTTTTTAATAAAGAATCCTTTTTCTGTACCTCTTCCCCATCTAATTCAAATTCTTCTGCATGCTGCACCATGCACTGACAAAATGATAAGATTTCAGAAACATAACTCTTTTTCGTATCTTCTTTTCTATTTTTCTTCTCATCCATATCTTTTTGTAAATCTACGAAATGATAAATGACTTCTAGGTCACTTAAATACGTATATTTACTCTTCCCCTCTTTCTCTGCAACCTCCATCTTCTCTTCCACCTTATCTACATAACCATTGTTATGCAGAAATGGAACGATATCATTTATATTCTCTACATATGTATCTATATACTCGCTTCGATTGTTTATAATAGATAAATTATCTTTTGTATTGTTATTATCCATATTTCGAATTCACCTCTCCTATTGAAGATTATGAATATAGTTCTCTTCATTACTTATACTTAATATTTTATTTTACTTCTATCAATTATACAAATGATAATTCATTTTCTTTCTGTAAGAATCCTACATTCTTCTCTATTTACTTATACTTATATTTTTTTATAATTTATTAGTAAATATATATCGTTTAATCATTTACTATTTAACATTGAAATTGAATTTATAATAAAACCAAATATAAAAACCTTTTAAAACATATAACAAAATACAGATATTTTTAAATTATAATAATGTACAAGAACTTTAATAAATTCTATTTCTTATTTTAAATATAAATCATATTCTGATATGATATATACATATCTAAAATACTAGCAAACAATAGTTATGGAGGTGTCCTTACATGACACAAGATTTATTGTTCATTACAAAACCTACTGTAACGACAAAAGAGGCAGCCGGTTTATTAGGCGTAACGGTACAAACAATTTTACAAAAAGAAAAAGATGGATTAATAGAATGTGTATATAAAGATAACTGGAAGCAATTCGGTAGTAAGATTTTCTATTTAGAGGATATTGAACGTTTAAAAAATACTGAAGAGGTTGAAGGCTATAGCACAAAAGAAGCAGCTGAAATTCTCAATGTAGCACCATCTACAGTTTTTACCTATATCAAATCTGGTAAATTACCTGCTTCAAAGATTAAAAAACGTGGAAAAGAAGTATATATCATTGATAAAGATCATCTTGAAACTTTTCAACTTACTTATGAAAAAACTACATCAAAAGAGAGAAAAACATTTATTACTAAGATTCAAGAAGAAGAGATTTATTTATATCAATTATTAACACATCAACATACCGGAAAAACAGCTAGGGTAATAGAGATAAATGGAGCAGACGGCAAGATTCTTACAGAAGACGAAGAAATATTCCCTCTATCCACTTATAAAAAACATGATTACTCATTTGATTCTTTCCATAAACAAGCGGTAATTACGAAACGAGGGTATTTATCTTTTTCATTTAAAAAACCTCAGCTATTTCATTCCATCACCTATAATCTAATAAATTTATTTTATAAAGAACTAGGTGTCACAAATATGCGATTGAGTATTTCATCTGATACTATCAAATTAGAAATTAAACCTTTCGTATTACAAGTTGATCCATTGCAGTTTCAAGAGGAGATTAAATACTTACATTCTCATATGAAATCCGGCACGATCCTTCCACATGTAGAAGGTATTTACTTTAAAAGTAATGTAGAGTCATTAACTTTTCATGCAGATCATGAATTCAAGCAAAAAATAATGCAAATGGCAGTGGATGCTGGTATGGGACAGGAAGAATTCTTATTGCAAGCTGTAAAATCTTATATAAGCGATTTAGAACAACGATAAATATTTATTAAGGAGAAAAAGCGTAGGAATTGAATCTTTCTACGCTTTTTAAAGTATTCAATTTAAATACTCATTTCCATGAAACCACCATATGCACTATCAACTTAATAGGAATGTTTATCAATTTAAATTAAGACAATCTTTGCAGAAAAATCAAATATACTATAAGAGCCTATATAGTAAACATACTTAAAGAAGAACAAAACATGATAAAACATATACTCAGTTTCATACTTGGAACATTTGTTATGATAATTGGTTCCTTTTGGGTTATTCCCTACACCCTCGAAGCAATTGACAGTAATGTAAGCTATATTACTCATGACAAAAAGTATTTTAGTAAACTATATGAATATGACATTAAGCTGTGGATAATAGCAATCCTTATATTTTGTATTTTTTCTACAATTTCTGTTCTTATACTAAAGTCACCCGATTATAAGAAGAATAAAAGCACTCCTATAAAAAAATATAGTCAAACAAATCGGCGAAAAAAAGCAAAGAGAAGGCGTCATAAATAATTGTTTATTATGTTATGGGGTAATTAATTTATTTAATTCTTTTTGAATTAACAGTGCAGGATAGTTCAATGAGGATGATGATATAATTAAGTGGGAATTTACTTTATTTTATAATTTATGAGGTGGGAAATGGACTCTTTAGAATTAAACAAATCTAAATATATTGTCTCTAACATCAAAGATATTCTGTATAAAAAGCTTATTCTAGATAAACCGCTAACTAAAGATGATGTAAAAAAATTAAACCTAGTTAAGCCTACTGTATGCGAAAATGAGAAGTATCTCATTCAGGCACGGTGGTTTTGTAGTATGAATATCGGAGAGTGGGAAGATGTAGATATTATCATTCAAGGGAATAATGAAAATCCCAATGTTGAGATTATCGATATGGCAGAAAAAATATTCGATGAACTCTATCTTCATATAAGCTGTGCATTAAAATATTTACAGAAATTCTTCCCTAATCAAGAAATGAAGAACTATTACCTATCCACAATATCTTTTGGAAAGATAGCTAATATTGACGATTATATATTGCCAGGTTTTAGTTTAGCATTTATTTATGAAGGTACCTATGAGTTTCAGTATAAAGTAAAATTTAAAGACAATGGATGGCCGATTGGTTTTGAAGGTGGGCCACTTTAATAATCATAGATAATTTTTCTTATTGGGGTCTCGCCACATGCCCATCAACCTAAGGAAAGCAAATACCCCAAAACGAGAAAATTGACATTTCCAGATGAAAATGTACAATTTTTTTGTTTTGGGGATGCTTCAAAATATTAGTTTGATAGCAATGTGTCTCTATCCATATAGGTTCGTGAATTACGGTACTATGACCATATCGTACAGCTAGTTGAGTGTTCAAATGTTTTTGGTCAAAGCTTTTCTCCTAATATCATATGAACTCACTTCATCACTCCATAATTTTTAGGTAGTGAACGATTTTAGATTACCTAAAATCACTATGATATCCTAAATAATATTTAAAAAGCTAAGTCCATACATCGCAGCAACTGTAAAAATGACTGTCCATACTGCTAGACTGACCGTCATCCAACTTATGACGTGTGTCCGGTTAGATCCAAATGTTAAAGCTAATACGGCTGCAATATCAGTTCCTACGAGAATTGGAGCTAGAAGAGCCAAACCTGGAATACCATATCGATCCCATATTTTTCTTGATCGGGTTTCTTTTTTAGAAGGTGTTGTTATACCTTTTTTTTGTTTTCTTGCTGCTTGCCATTTTGCATACTGTTTAAAGAAAAAACCGAGTAATAGAACCAAGATAAGATTTCCTGCAAATGCTGTTACTCCTACTGCAAATGGTTGTAATCCCCATGCGATACCAAGTGGTACAACAATTGATACATCCATCCATGGGGCAAATGCTAAAAGAAATAACACTACATATTGCCATAATGCCCCCGCATTTTGAGCCCACTCCACCATATTGTTTCATCCCCTTTGTTAAATACGATTTAAAATAAAAATAGTGGTTAACCAATAGACAATATATTGACCTGCACCTAGTAAACCAATGCACAATAATGGAACAAAATTATGTTGAGAAAAGAGAAAGCAAATCCCTGCCGTTACTGGAAGCGCAATGCTATAGTAAATATACACATTTCGGCAAGCCTTATAGGTTACCCACTGCTGCCCTTCATCTATTTCACGAAATTCGGATGGTATAAAACCAAATAGCCTAATCTTATCATGAGGATTCTTTCGGTTATAAATCCTTGTGAGAATGAGCCATAAAAAAGTAACCGTCACTAAAATCCCGAAACATAACTTAGCTAAAATGACTTGTGTATTCATAAGAGAAAATAGTAAAAATGCAATAATCAACACAAATATACTGGCCCCTATAAGTGGAGATCTTAAAACCTGTTTTATCATAATCGTTCCTCTCCCTTTAAATAAAAAACCTCTTCTACGGTAACTTGAAATACAGCAGCTAATTTTAACGCCATAGTGACAGATGGAGAATAATCACCTTTTTCTATTAATCCAATTGTCTGCCTTGTGACCCCAATTGCATCGGCCAAGTCTTGCTGAGTCCATCTAAATCGTGCTCGTAATTCTCTAACTCTGTTTTCTAGTATCATAATTCCCCTTTCCTCATTTACAATTACTGTAATTGTAAATGATTACTAACAAAATGTAAACAATCATTTGCATTATGTAATGAATAATTGCTAAACACGACATAAATTACCCTTATGTTAAAAAGGGAGTCCACCCCATCGCTATCAAGATACCAAAACAAAATACCCCATAAAATGAAAAAATACGCTATTCTTTCTGTAGAATCATAGGAAAGGATGGCGTTTTTGTATGTCTATTTCTGTATCTGATGAATTACAACTATTTGCTCAAGAAATTCAAAAATTCTTATCTCCAAATATCTTACGAGATCTTGCTAGAGATGTTGGTTTTGTACAAAGAACTAGTAAATACCAAGCAAAAGATTTAGTCGCTTTATGTGTATGGATGAGTCAAAATGTCGCTACAACTTCTTTAACCCAGTTATCTAGCTGTTTAGAAGCATCGACAGAAGTGCTCATCAGTCCTGAGGGACTGAATCAACGATTTAATAAAGCGGCTGTCCAATTTTTACAACACATATTATCTAAACTACTAAACCAAAAATTGGCCTCATCTATACCTATTCCTTCTCCATATACTTCTGTTTTCAAGCGTATTCGTATTTTAGATTCAACTGCATTTCAACTTCCAGATCCCTTTTCATTTGTTTATCCAGGTGCAGGAGGATGCAGCCATACAGCGGGGGTGAAGATTATGATCTATTAAGTGGCCAGTTCCTGCATATCCATACAGGTCCAGGTAAACAACATGATCGAACCTACGGTTCCCTGCGTGTTCCAACTGTGACAGCGAATGATTTATGTATCCGAGATTTAGGGTATTTTCATTTGAAAGATCTTAAACATATACAAGACCAAAAGGCTTACTATATCTCTCGTATCAAGTCGAATACACGTATTTATCAAAAAAATCCCAATCCTGATTATTTTCAAGATGGAAGAATTAAGAAAGGTACAGAGTATATTCAAATAGATATGGAGGGTTTAATGAGCTCTCTTCAACCAGGACAAACATGTGAAATAGCTGACGCTTATGTAGGAATGACTGATAAAGTGCCGACTCGTGTGATTGTTCATCGACTAACAAAAGAACAACAACAAAAACGATTACACGATCAAACTGTAAGAGAAAAAAAGAAAGGAATGAAGTATTCTGCTCGTAGTAAACGACTTAGCGGTATCAATGTATATATGACAAATACCTCTATAGATATTGTCCCGATGGGACAAGTACATGATTGGTATTCTTTACGTTGGCAAATCGAGCTTTTATTTAAAACGTGGAAATCATTCTTTCATATTCATCATTGTAAAAAGATAAAACGAGAACGATTAGAATGCCATTTGTATGGGCAACTGATTGCCATTTTACTTTGTTCTTCTACCATGTTTCAAATGCGACAATTGCTTCTTATGAAAAAGAAACGAGAACTGAGTGAATATAAGGCCATATATATGATTAAAGATTACTTTCTTCTTATTTTCCAAGCTATACAGAAAGACACCCAAGAGCTATCAAAGATTTTAATTCGCCTGTTCAACCTCCTACAGCAAAACGGGAGAAAATCTCATCGATATGAGAAGAAAACAGTCTTTGATATATTAGGTGTCATTTACAATTGTACCATGTTTGATAATCAAGCGGCTTAAATCAAAAAATTGAAACCCATTAGGGTTTATTTCGTATGCAAATCTTTAAATTCCCTACACGTAGCTTTTAAAAAAAAGAAACAACCTCTATTATAATTAACGTTTTATGGTCTTAGCTTGATAGCGATGTGGCGGTACCCCTAAAAATAAAAAAAGAACGGTTCCCCGTTCTTCACAACTTTTTTCTTAATTTATATACGCAACCCCCGGGCATTATCTTCCCCATCCCTAATTTTAGTGAAATTAAATAGAATATATAATATAAAAAAAACAATTATTCCAACTCTTCACAACCAATACTACTGTCTTCTACCAATTAAAGTTTTTATATCATTCCCTAAATCCTGTTATCCTTTTGAATTTCCCCTCCATTACTAATTCGCCGCTCTTAAACTTGTTTGAAAAATTTTTTAAGACAATTAAAAACATCCTTCTTCTCCTTCAATATATAATATTTAAACTTCTCATCCTCAATGTTTCTATAAATCGAAAAAAGGGTAGATGATGAGCGATTATACTGGTTTAGTTAGCTGGGATGTAACCAAATTTAATTATATTCTGTTCCCAAAACTCACTTGTAACTTTATTATTTATACCTCAAGAAATACATTCCCCTTTAAAGAGGTATTGTATTTTAGACTCAATAATCATTAATCCCTCATGGGGGCACCATATCAGAAAAGAAAATTGTACGTTTAGACACATTTAATCAATTACCTGTACGTTAAGAGGTCCCCCCCCCTCACCATCAAGCTAGGAAAAGCAAATACCCCAAAACGAAAAAATTGACATCTCCAGGAGAAAGTGTACATTTTTTTGTTTTGGGGCTTTATAAAATTCTTAAGTTGATGGCTGTGTGGCGGTCCCCCTAGTATAGCTGGCATTGTTGACGTAGGCCCTGGATTTACTATCGACGCCCAAGTTGACATTAACGGTTCGCCTCAATATATAAAATATAAAGTACAAAACTGGAAGGGAAGTACGTTCCATATTACAGTTAGCAATGCGTATGTGAATGTAAATTAAGACGAAGAAAAGACCGCCTACTATGGGCGGTCGATTTTTACTAAGTATTTTTTAATGCTTGTTTTAACGTTTCACTTGTTTGTTCAAGCCATTCTAGGGGAGCCAGTTTTAAAGCAGGAAAATAAATGTCTGTATAATATTCAATGAATTCTTCTTTTTTTTCCGTGGATAGATCACTGTTTAAAAATGCAGTTATGTAATTTATAGTATTTTCTATACAAACCTTGTGGGCTTCTTCTATAAATTCGTGTAAGGCTTTTTCTGGTGTTCCCATATCTTGATGGAATGTTCCATCTAAAAAATCACTTAATTCTTCATAAATATAATCTTTATCATTCATAAATAGCCTCCTAAATTTCTATCTTATGGGGAATCCTGTTCTAATATAACTTCCTTCTCCATCTTTTTTTAAGACAATTTTAGCGTTCGTTACCTCTAAAACATCTTCAGATGTTCTTAATATAGATCGACCAATAATTTCATCACCTCTATACCTCAACGCTAAAGTTGGTGGGCTATAGGGATCAGCTAGCCACCTTTCTATTTTACGTATATTTTGAGGATTAGTTAATACTGCATCAGCAACTTTTTGGGCTTTTTCTAAATCATTAAAAGATGAAGACCCAGTGATTTTCTGATCATCTATTAATCGTTGAGCCAATGCCTCATCAGGTATTTCAACATGTTTTTCTATTAAATGTCCGCCTTTATCTTCGTGTTTCTTTAAATCACCATCAAATACACGTGGACTATATTGATTGGATCTATCTATGTTTTCAGCAAGTGAAAAAGTATCTTTGGCTTTATTAAAAGTAGTGTAATCAAAAGATCTTAGATTAAGTGCATTGGTATCGGCAAGAGCAAATTGATTTTTGGGCATTAGAATATTATTCAACATGTCAACGCTTTGCTTATACTTATCTAAAGTTATTACGTTTTTAGTACCTTGTATAAAGTTTACACTTTCACTAAGTTTTGAGGTTTTGCCTGACTTTGATACTTTACCTAATGTTGAAATTTTATCTGCACCTTTTGTTCCTACAAATAATTCGGCAATTGCTAATTTAACTTGCATCTCTACATTTCCAACCCATTTAGCTCTGCTATTCCAATCTCCATTTACAACATCTTGATCCCACGAATCAGAAATAGCTTGTTCTACAGCAGCAAATGTTTCGTCGATGTGAGAAAGAGCATACACAGCGCCCTCAACACTATCTATTGGATGTAAAATTGTGTTTAATATTCCTTTAAGTTCATCTAACACCGCTTCATTTTGCCCTTTTTTGTAGTTATGATATTGCCCGATAATAGGAGTATTTTCTATCTGGCGAATAAATTTTTCGTACAACTGATCCATCGCTTCTACGTTATTTTCAACAGTATCTTTAAGTTTATCGAACAACGATTCTTCTATAATACTGGTTTCTTCAGAATGATGTTTTTTTTCTTCTGTAATCGCTTGGATAGAAGTTGTCCACTCCATATTCAATCCTTGTGTACTAAACGTGCCACTTGCAGGACTAAATCCTTTTCCACTTTGAACTTCGGCAAGACCAGTAGCAATACTAGATGCTAGTTGAAGGGCCGTACTGTAGTTATTACTGGATGTTTGATTAAATTCATATAGGTGATTTAATTTTTCTTGAAGTTTATGCCTCATGACAGTAAAAAGATTCGCCATAGCATCCATCCCCGGAACTGGCATGGTTTGACTGATGGCTTCCATACTTGCTTTCATTCGGTCAATCCCTCGAATTTGTTCTAGTATTTCTTGTTCGATGACATCTGTTGAAGCTACTTGTGATTGAAATTGACTTGGAAAGGCATCATTCTGACGGATTAGTTCTTCACATAAGTAAATGATTCCTTGTGCTAAAGGACGAAAGGTTTGTACAAAAAATGATTTTGCACTGCTATATGTTTGTCCTTGTAGAACAGTATCAATTGCAAAAGCATCAATCGACTGAATAGCTTGTTCCATACCTTGAATGGTAGCGGTACATACAGCGTTCATGCTTTGAGTTTGGTTCTGTACTTCTCCCAAATACATATTTAAACTCATGCATTAGTCCCCCTTGCTAATTGTTGTTGCTGGTAGGATAAGTCGTCTTCTAAATTATTAAGGTCTCGTCTTTCCTTAAGCAATGTTTCTTTTTGGTTTTCCAATTCGAACGTAAGTTTTCGCTCAATGTGTTGTGCTTCCTGGCGGATATTCATAAAAAAATGAGATAATTCTCTATCGCTGTGCCAAGTTTCTAAAATGCGGTTAAATAAGCGATTACTTCGATTTTTCCATTCGTGAAAATCTGCTTCCGCTTGTTCCTGAGTTTGAATCGCGGATTGATTTCGGTCCTGTTTTTCAAATACATTTCGTAACTTCTGATTTAACTGTTTGCTTTGGTTTTCGATATCTCGATCCATCTTCTTCCTCCTACCGTTTTATCTTTACGAAGGTGGTCACATTAGCGAAAAGTGTTGTGAAGCTCGTGATCCATTCTCTCAAACTCTTTGGCTACCGAATGAATATTATCGACCTCTCGTTGAAAGGCGGTCCAAAATTGTTGTGTTAAATCTAAGGCTTGTTGATTCGCTTCTTGTGCTTTGGAATTAATCGTTAGCGTCGTACGCGTCGCCTTCGTGATTGAACGATTTGAGGCACTTTGGATTGTATCCGAAGCTTTCCTCATTTGCGTAGCGATTTGTGTTGCTGTTTGTAAATTACTTTGAAATTGCCCCATTCTTAAAAACCCTTTCTATAGTGTTCTGAACATACCAGTGAAATTTCAATTCTTCTAACTTATCAACTAACCTTTGTATACCCCTTCTTCCCTAATACGAAATTATACCATGTAAAAAACTAGAAATTACTCTCGAGAATAAAATATATTATAAAAGTATAAAAGGTTCTTCTTCATATATTTGTACCAGAACCGCTTATCTTGAATAACTGTAGAAAAATCAAATTTTCGTTATGGAGAACAATAAATTTCTTCATTTATAGTGCAGTACCCCATTCCCATCAACCTAAGAAAACAGGTCACCCCATGCCTTCTTACAGGAAGAATTATAACGTATTTTTTATTCACTCAATTACCGAAGTCTCAAATATTTTAAATAGTTTCTTATCCCCTAATCACCGAGTACGTTTATTTCTCCAAATTACTGTCCATAATAATAAACAAAGACAAACCCTTTATCCTTAAGATATAGACGCTTTCTCAATGGTATCAAACTCGGCGATTAGGGTGGAGTGGTATAATCAAAAAGAATCAGGGCAAAATTAAAAGGTATGAGCACGGTACAATACCGGGCTCATACCCTAGAGGCTGCCTAATGAACCGACTTGTCTAACTTTCGAGAGGGCACTTCAACTTGCTATAGCCCTTCACGTTTATTTAGGACGGAGCCCTCATAGCTAAAATGATAAAAGCTACAGATTTGCTACTTTAAAGTTAAGAATTTAACCTTGGATTACTTAAATTCTTTTTTCCAGATAAGGCATACATTATATCTTGATGCTTTATTGTCCTCTTATGATTACCTGGTATCCGGAAATTGTTTCGGTGTTCTTTAATTGTAATTAAAGTTTGAAGTTCTACGTTCAATACTTTTGCGAGGACATGATAGTTATATCTATTATCTAACAAAGAAATTATTTCATAAAACATAGATTTTCCACCAACTAATTTTACTAATGTATTCTTTAATTCACCTCTTTCTCTTGTTTTTTTATTTTGCAGTTCTTTTAATTCCAATACTGACTGATGTTGTTTCTCTGTTTCAATTTTTTGTAATATAACTTCTTGTCGTTCCCTTTTTTCTTTAGCTTCCTCAATTTCTAATAACATGGATTTTTTATTTGTCTGCTTAATGTATTGAGTATATAACTCTGGGAACTCTTTTTGAACTTCTTTGTTTAATACTGATTTATATTTCATTATATAAGTAATTCGTAATAAAGAACGTTTTAATAAACTATCTTCAATGAGATACGCTACTTTATTAAATAAATGTACATACTCCTTAATATTCGAATAACTATTGAAATGAGCTAAAACTCTACTCTTTATACTAAAAGCCTTTCCCACATAAACAATATTATCATTATAATCTTTAATTAGATAAATACCACTGTCAGATTTTTTTAATTTATTATCCAGTTCTTCTAGACTCATAAAATGCAATTCACTCATACTTCCCTCTCCTTAGTAGTTTAAATCATGAAAAGTAGTCAAAGTTTCCAAAAGAGCACTTGGCTGCCCTAGCATCTCTCATTTTCTCTCTTACTAACAGAACACTCCTTCTTCAATTTTTGTGAAGGAGTGATAGTACCCGCAAATAATGGTAATCTTTAATGATTTTTTTCATATGAGATAAATGAATAGAGAAGAAAGTTTACTATTCATTTATCTAAAAAAAGTTTGTTGGTATAAATTAAGGTTATGAAAAACTTTCTTGCAGATTTTTAATGATACCCTCTGATAGTAATTAATAGTGATCAAGTAAAGTTTAAACTAACGAAATTTATATTAAGTTTACAATCAATACTACAAAGTCTAACCGAAAAATACAGATTTTTTTTAATATTAAACATTAAAAAGGCGTACTGCCCTATCACAATTAAGTTAAGATGTTAAATTCCCACATAGTAAAAAAAAAGAATTTCTACAGCTAGTAATTTATAAAAATTCAGCTTATAGTTCATTTTATGTAACTATACATTTTTTAAGTTGATAGTAGTGGGCAAACACTCATATTTTAACAAAAATATAAGCAAAGCAAATTTCAACATAAAAATAGTCTGATTTTCTATCACAAGAAAAATCAGACTATTTTTATTTTCTAGATAGTATATCTTGACACAGTATACATTATCTTTAAATTCAACATCATACTTCCCTTTGTACAAGAATAATTTTATAAATTCCTTTAAATATAGAGGGTTCCTCATATACAATCTTCATTGGTAAATCTATACATATGTCACTAAACTTTCGATTAATATCTGTGCCCAGAAAGGAAGTAATACTATTGATTATGCTTCTGCTTATGCTGGAAGACATTTCCTCTGGCAAAAATTTATCAAAAATTAATAAGAATCCTGTTTGTTTAGTTACTCGTAGAGCTTCAGCTAAAGCCTGCTTTGGATGTTCCACAACACTTAAAATAAGATTTAACGATACTACATCAAAAGATTCATCTGGAGACTGTAATTGCTCTGCATTCATTTGTAGAAGTGTAACTTGATTTTCCTTTATTTTAGTTTTTGCTTTGTTTAACATATCTTGTGAAAGATCAATTCCCGTAATATTGACATCTGAAGGAATAAATCGAAAGTCCTCTCCAGTTCCGACACCAACAAATAAAATATCTTGTTTCGACTTAAGAGGAAGAAGAGAGAAAGCTCGCTCCCTTGCCTTTATAAATAATTTGTTACTCATTAAGTAATCATAAATTATAGAAATACCTTTATACTTAAGTTTATTCGTATGATTTTTCATCCTTTTACACCTCTTTATAGTTATAGAAAAATACGAAAAAGACAAAAATAAGTATTGCATTTTCTGCATGCACTCTATTTTATAAGAAATCTCATTCCTGACAGTGAACTATGTAATCTATGTGCTAATAAAAACAAGGATTCATATATGTTTCTTCACAAATCTCTAATACATTTCCGACTATCAAGGATTACAAAATGATAACCTTCTATTTGCAAGTAAGATCCCATACTCAAACTAGCTTGAACAGCAATGACAACATAAAATCTAAGAAGTAGTTCTCAACATTGCCTACTTTTTTAAAAACATATGAATAATCGCTCATATATTCATATGTTTTCGTTTATTATAGCATTCTACTTTTAATCGTCAAGGGGACTTTATTGATATTTTAAATCATACATTATGTGTGATTTTATTTATTCAAATTTAAAGGAAATAAATAACTGTATTTGCATTTATAAAATATTTTCATAGGAATCACAATCTATATTGGGACTTTAGCAACATGTCTATCAATTTAAGCTTTTTAAGAGGTAGCATCACATTGCTTTCAGGCTAACATTAAGAAGCTAATTTCTATGTTACTCAACTATCAATATGATTATTAATAGAATTTTCTATTGTTATTATCTCGCAATTTTATCATATGATTTTGAAATCGTTTCCTCATTTAAATTACTGTGTTTTATCGAATAAATGAAGTATATTATTGCCCCAATAGTAATCCAAATGCTAAAGTACAACCATGTCCTTAACGGTAAATTTAGCATTAAGAACACACAACATACAATTGAGATACTTGGTAATACAGGTACAAAAGGTACCGTAAATCCACGTTTTAAATTTGGGTGTGATTTACGGAGGATAATAACTGATACACAAACTAACGTAAACGTTACTAAACTACCGATGTTAACTAAATTAACCAATTCTTTCAAATCAATAAACCCAGCTATTACAGAGCTCCCTATTCCTGCCAATCCGGTTATAAAGGTGGGTGCTCCAGTCTTCTTATTGACCTTCGCAAATGATTTGGGTAACAGTCCATCACGACTCATTGCAAAAAATACTCGTGTTGCTGCATACATATTCGAGAAAATAACAGCCATAAGACCAATTACAGCACCTGCAGCAATTACACCAGCGACTTTTCCTTGCCCTACAACTTCCATTACATAAGCCATTGCCTCAGGCACATTTAATTCTTTATAGGAAACCATTCCTGTCATAACAAGGCATACCATAACATAAATAATTGTACATATGATTAATGATGCAATAATACCGATTGGGAGATTACGTTGCGGATCTTTTACTTCTTCTGCTGAAGTTGCTAATATATCAAAACCCGTAAAAGCGAATAAAATGGCTGCTCCACCAGTAAAAACTCCACTTAAACCGTATGGTGCAATTGGTACCCAATTCATTGGTTTTACATAGAATATACCAACCGTAACAAACAATAAAATCATTCCAATTTTAACCAATACCATTATGTTATTGATACGTTTACTTTCCTTCGTACCGCGCGATAACATCCATGTTAATATCAATGTAATGATTACCGCTGGTAGATTCACAATACCACCTTGCGACGGAATCTTTACTAGAGCTTTGGGTATCTCTAATCCAAATCCCATTATTAAATTGTGGAAATACCCTGTCCATCCAGCAGCAACAGCCGCTGTTGCCACAATATATATTAAAAGTAACGACCAACCTACTAGATGAGCAATAAACTCACCAATTGTTGCATACGAGTACGTATATACACTACCAGACGCCGGGAGTGTAGAAGCAATTTCTGCGTAACATAATCCTATACATCCACATATAATTGCTGCAAGTACAAACGAAAAAATAACCGCTGGACCAGCATCTCTTGCTGCTACTAATCCAGTTAACACAAGAACCCCCGTTCCAATTATCGAGCCTACCCCTAACATAATTAAATCAAATGCTCCTAATGTTTTCGTTAAGGTCTTACTTTGATTATGCTCTAACAATTGCGTAACGGATTTCTTTTTTAATAAATTACTCATTTTCTCTGTATCCCCTTTAAAAATAAGGTTTATTCTTCTCGTTATTGTTGTATATAAATTTACTTAGTTATTAGCTAGCCTCATAATATTTCTTTTACATTAAATGGAGTTTAAATATTCTATAAATTAATTGGTATTTTTAGGTTAATACATTCTACTTTTTCTCTTTAATTCAGTGTTCAACAAAGATTAGCTACAATATATTTTAGCTGGTTTGATTTACCCCCAAAGCAATAAATAACAGATTTATCCATCCTAAAGAGATACTTAGCTTTCTTCCTCGATAGCAATATGATGATATCATATACAAAAATAATTTATTTATATAATTGCGTTTCACCAGAACTAAGGGCATTTTTCTTTCGTAATACACTAAAAATATAACCGCATACACCGCCTATAATAGCTGGAAGTACCCATCCTAAACCTACACTATATAAAGGGAGAAAATGCTCAAGAAAATTATGAATTAGTTCGATTTTTACTCTAGCAGCATTTAAGCCATCTAATGAACTAATAATAAATGTTAATATCAAACTCCCTTGATATACTTCAAATCTACCATTAAATACAGAGTGTAAAAACGTTAAGAATATTAAAGTAATAGCAATTGGATACATAGTTATTAATACAGGGATCGAAATCATAATTAATTGTGTTAATCCTATATTTGCAACTAGTGTACTGAAAACAGACAAAATAATAGCAAATTTTTTGTAAGAGATCTTTGGAAATAATTCATGAAAAAAAGAAGAACAAGCAGTGATAAGTCCTACGCTTGTGGTCAAACATGCTACTGTAATCATTAAACCCAATAAAATTGCACCATACGAACCAAAATAATATTCCGAAACTTTGGCTAAAACTTCAGCCCCATTATTTAAAAGACCTAGTTTTTCAACACTAGAAGCCCCCATATAGGAAAGAGCAGTATAGATAAGAGCTAAGAGTGTAGCAGCAATAGCCGTTGCTTTTGCACAAACAACCATAAGCTTTTTTTTAGTGTTAGCCCCTTTTTCTCTAATTGCATTCAAAATAATGATTCCGAAAACAAAAGCTCCAAGAGCATCCAATGTTAAATAACCTTCTTGAAAACCTTTAAAAAATGCATCTGATGTATACCCTTTAACAGGTGCTTGAATTCTGCCAATTGGATGAACAAAAGCTACAACTACGAGCATTCCAATAACGGTTAATTTGATAGGAGTCAAAATTTTTCCAACTATATCAATAATTTTTGTAGGATTAAGTGATAATAAACATGTAACGGTAAAAAATAAGATTGTAAATATGATTAATGTAACAGGACTAACATCATTTGATAAAAAAGGTTTAATTCCAATTTCAAACGATACATTTCCAGATCTAGGGATGGCGTAAAAAGGACCAATTGCCAGGTAGAGAACGGTTGTAAATACAATACCAAATACCGGATGAACACGACTAGCTAAAGATTGCAAATCATTTTTACCTGAATAAACAAATGCTGTTATTGCTAATAATGGTAAACCAACTCCGGTAACTAAAAAACCTGCATTGGCTATCCATACGTTTTTTCCAGCCATTTGACCAAGCATAGGTGGAAAAATTAAATTTCCTGCTCCAAAAAACAATGCAAACAGCATCAATCCTATAATAATAATAAAGGAAGTAGGAACTTTATTTGACATAACAAATCCTCCGATTACACATTTGTACACGCTCTTTATTTTTTTACATAATTTAAATACTAGTTTAGTTTATTCCAGCCTAGAGCACCGTTGAGGAAGAGTATTTTATGGTTCCACGCCCTATAAGAGAATAACAACAAACTTTTAACTTAAATAAAAATTTTGAAACAATGGATATGACGTTACGCCTAAACAATGCTTCTCACTTACTAGTTAAACTAGATATTTCAACAGATTTTTGAGTACAACGTTTCATAGCTGAAATGATAGCTGTTCTTAAACCTTTTTCTTCAAGTGTTGCTACAGCTTCTATCGTCGTTCCACCTGGAGAACAAACCATATCCTTCAATTCACCTGGATGTATGCCCGTTTCCAATACCATTTTTGCAGAACCTAATACAGCCTGAGCTGCGAATTTATAAGCTTGATTTCTTAGCATACCACCAAGTACAGCAGCATCTGCCATGGCTTCTATAAACATATACACATATGCTGGAGAAGAACCACTAATAGATGTTACAACATCCATTAGTTTTTCATTTACGACCTCCGTTTTTCCAAAAACATTAAATATATTTAGTACTTCTTCTATATCTTTTTCTTTAACCATTTCATTAAAACATAACGCAGACATTCCTTCCCCAACAAGTACCGGTGTATTAGGCATTACTCTAACAACCTTTAACTTTCTACCAAACTCATTCTCAGTGCTCTTAATACTTTTTCCTGCAGCAATAGTTACAACAATTACATCATTTTTTATCTGGTCTTTTATTTGGTTAATTACTGATGGGTATAAATCTGGTTTAATTGATAAAATTAAAATGTCAGCCTTATTAGCTACTTCATTGTTGTTAGTAGTTGTAGTTATGTCATATTTATCACTAGCATTTTTTAAATTACTGACGTTTAAATCTGAACAAATTATTTGATCTGGAGAAACTAAATTTTTGCTAATCATCCCTCCTATCATAGCAATACCCATGTTTCCACATCCGATGAACCCTATTTTTTTATTCATAATAATTCAATCTTGCTCCCTCTATTATAAAATTTATTGATTTGAAATTATTATTCTAAATAAGATCTACTACAATTCCTGTATATGCCAATAAAATTTAAAAATTATCATCCCTATACAAAAGTCTTCTAAGAATCACATATATAAACGTTTTATCTTTTGCTATTAATCTATTAAAGTAATGGTTTGTTGGTTTTAATCAAAGTTGTACACACGAACTTTACATGTTTGCAGAAATCCACTCTGATAATAATTAATAGTCAATAAGTGATTTTTTGTTAAATTTCTTAAGAACATGAATTTATCCGCTTTTTTACAACTAACTTATATAAAAAGCCTGATGAATAAAGGAATCTATACACTTGCAAGCTGATTCTAATAGAAACATATCTTTAATTTGATAGTTAATACTACAAAATCTAATTAAAAACACATGAAACAATTAAAAATTCTCAAGTATATAGTAAGCTATCTCAGGTGAGATAGCCTTTTTTAAATACATGCTATCTTTGCTACAATAATATTATCTTGAGAAAAATACTTATTTTAATACTTTTTCCTCTTTTATTAATCTTAGTAGATTGTTTTTAATTTCAGACATGCTGATATTTTTTCTTGCAACACCGGTTTCCACTGCAGCACGTGCAACAGCATATGCTACTTGCGGCACCACCCTAGGATCAAACGGGTTTGGAATGACATAGTTTACATGAAGCTCTTCTTCTGAAATTAACTCAGCTATTGCATAAACAGCTGCTAGCTTCATTTCTTCATTAATTTCTTTTGCTTGTACATCTAGAGCTCCACGAAAAACTCCAGGGAAAGCTAGTACATTATTTACTTGATTAGGAAAGTCAGAACGACCTGTGCCTACTACTAGTGCTCCAGCTATTTTTGCTTTATTAGGCATAATTTCAGGTGTAGGGTTAGCCAAAGCAAAAATAATAGGATTATGATTCATAGAACGAATCATATCCTCATCAACTACATCTGCAGCTGATACCCCAATAAATACATCAGCATTAATAAGGGCATCTGCTAATGTTCCCCGCTTCTGTTCTATATTGGTAATACGAGCTATTTCTTGTTTGAGTGCATTCATTCCGTTAGGTCGCTTTTCATATATTATCCCTTTTGTGTCACACAAAATAACATTTTTCACATGCATATGAAGTAACAGCTTCACAATGGCTATTCCAGCAGCACCAGCACCATTTACAACGATTTGCACATCTTCAATTTTTTTATGTGTTAACTTAAGCGCATTAATTAGACCAGCAATAGTTACAATAGCTGTACCGTGTTGATCATCATGGAAAATAGGAATATCACAAGATTCTCTTAAGCGCTCCTCAATTTCAAAGCATTGAGGTGCTGCAATGTCTTCTAAATTTATCCCACCAAAATTTGGTTCTAATAATTTAACAACCTCAACAATCTTATCCGGATTATTGGTGTTTAAACAAATAGGAAAAGCATCGATTTCAGCAAATGATTTGAAAAGTAAAGCTTTTCCCTCCATTACAGGCATAGCTGCTTTAGGTCCAATATTCCCAAGACCTAATACTGCAGTTCCATCAGATATAACTCCAACTAGATTCCCTTTCATTGTATAGTCATAAACTTTACTTTCATCTTTATAAATTTCTAAGCATGGCTCCGCAACACCCGGTGAGTAAGCAAGACATAAATCTGTTGAATTTTGCACTTTAACTTTAGGATAAACACCAATCTTGCCCTGTTTTTCTTTATGCATTTTTAATGCTTCATCTCGTAAAGGTGACATATAATTTCGCTCCTATAATTAAGATTTTTATTTTCCTATAATTAAGTTAAGAATTAATTAAATCAATCTTAAACTTGATAGTGTATGATATAAGTAAGATTTCTAATATAATCTTTATCTCTTATTGATTTCATGTTCTTTCAAAAGATCGATTTGAGTTTATTAATAGCTATAGAATAGACACAAACCAACGTTTTAAAATTCATTTACATTTTTTAATCATTATTAAAGTATTTAAACTTTTCATCTCTGAGATATTTAATTTCGTTAGAATAATAGCGATGTTCTTTTTGCTCGTTCCTATGTATTATCATTATTTATTTTTATAACCTTTTAACATATCTTTTGAATAGCGATTTGGGTATAAAGCATTTAACATCTTGTATGGACTTCCATTCCAATATCTTCTTAATGGCGTCCATAACTTATGTTTTATTAACCATCTTTGTGTATAGATAGTAATTGCTCCTCTGTTAGTTTTTCCTTTTCTTCAATAGTCTATTTCAGCGCCTCTAATGCTTTTTTTTCGGTCCAAAATCCAGTAGGTGTGAATTTATATTCCCATTCTTTATTTTGACCAGGATATAACTCATTGATCATAGAGTACGGACTGTTGTTCCATAATATCTGACAAGGAGAAATTAATTTATGAATAGTAAGCCATTTTACACTGTAAACTTGTAATAATTGAAAAGGAGTTAATTTTTCTTTTTCTTCAATAGTCCATCTTAATGCCACCAATGCTTTTTCTTTAGTCCAAAACTTGTTAGGAGTCATACTAAATTCCCATTCTTTAAATTTATTAGGATATAAAGAATTTATCATTGCATATGGGCTGCCATTCCAATACATAACTAATGGCGCACTGAGTTTATTTTTCTCTAACCATTTTTTACTATAAATTTTTAATAGTTCTACTTTACTTAGCTTTTCTTTTTCTTCAATAGTCCACTTTAATACTTCAAGAGCTTTATCTTTAGTCCAAAAATTTAATGGCGCCATACCAAATTCCCACTCTTTAAATCTATTAGGATATAAGTCTTCAATCATCTTATAAGGACTATTATCATAACCATGTTTGAGCGCCCCAAGTAATCGATATTTTATAATTAAACGCGTATTCCATCTTTGTTTAATATCTTCTTCAGTCCACTTTAAAATTGTTTCAATTAAATATTTTGTGACCCTTTTAGATAGCTCTCTATTGCTATCTTCTTTCCAAGTATTCGGTGGAAATCTACTGCTTTTACCGTCTAATATTTCTTGATAGATTTCCTCTATCTTCACCGCTCTCGCTTGCATTTCAGAACTCCCTCCTATTTAAACTAGTAAAGGCCATGTAACGATTCCTCTTTCTTAATGTTAAATAACGCTCCTTTATTAAATGCTGTTATCGACTTTAAAGAGTAGAAGCAATGCATATGATGAAGAAAAAATTAAATTTCAATAAAATCATTTCTTTAATTTATAATAAGAAGGACATAAAAAAACAAAAAGTTACAAAAATTTTTAAATTAAAATTTTTATAGCTTTTTGTTTTGGTGTAAATATAATGTCACTTAAGACGTCTCACCTTTTTAAACTTGATGCCCCATAATCTTCAATAGTTACATTTACATGATATTTAATCGGTACCTTACTAAATGTTCGATCCCAATCTTTTTTGACTTTCTCCCATGTTCTCGGGTTTTTAATTCTTAATTGGTTGCTAAAGTCCGCAATGTCGACTTGATATTTTTTTTGTATTTTTTCAGTAACATGATGTACTAAGTGCTTTACTTCTTTTTCAACAGCTTTTTCTTCCTTTTTTAAAAATTCATTTTCAAAATCTTTTTCTGATTGCATCCAATTTTCAGACAAACGCCCTTCTGACTCAATGTTTACATCAAAAGAAATCTTATCTCCGTTAACATGCGGTATGATTTTGCTTTTTATTGACTTTATTTCGTAAATAATGAGTTTCCTTGATTTTCTATCAAAAGTTTTTACCACACCACCTTTCCTTTTTCCGTTTATCCATATTAATCCTACCAATTCCTGTTCGTTTAAAAAACCTATCAACTTTTTTGTTTTCCCTTTAATTACAGCAGCTCCTGCAAATTTTGTTTCCCCATTTATCGAAGCCACATTTTGTAAAAGAAAACTGGATCCTGACCGCATCTTTCCTTCTAATTTAGTGAGCGATACGGGAGGTAAAATCCTTGTTGTTCTATTTCTATTATCTGCAATTCCAGTCAACTGAAATGCTGGGATTTCTCCATTTTTCTTTGATTCCAAAACCTCCCTCGCTGGTCCCTTGCTAATTAAAATCATACAGCTAAGTCGAACTTCATTGTCACGGAGATACTGTTCAAGTAATTGTTCTAAACTGTATGTACGTACAAGACTATCACTAATAACAATGTTTTTTAAATGTGCGCTGAACATTTGGTTCTCCCTTTTCAATGAAAACTCACGAACAATTTGATGAATAGAATCACCGGTCTCAGAAACATTTATATACCGTTTTTGTTGTCCGTTTCCTTTACTTTGCGCTTGCGAACTAATAATTTGATAAGTAGCCGTTATAAGGTTTCTTTTAGGATATTCTTCTTCCTCAACCTCTTTCTCAATTGTTGACTCCGTCCCTTTATCTAGTGCTATACCTGCAGTTAAACTCAACTCTTCTATTTCTTTACTGCTCCAACATCCTGTTAAAAATAGGAGCACAAGCATCGATAACATAGCCAAATAGAACCGTTTACAAATAAAGTTATTTTTCACGCTACTCCTCCTTTTAATCGCATAATAATGAGAAGGAGCAGTGGCAGTAAACCGAATAAAAATAAAGCAGCATTACCGAGCATATCCCCCAATTTAAGTAAATCATTTATATTTTTCGAAGTCATAGCAATGATGTAAATAATTGGAAGTAAAGCAAACATAAACGGATGAATACTCTTTTTAAAGAGTTGCGCTACTCCTAATGCAGCAGCATAATAGCTAATCGTATAGGTAGCAAATATTTGCATAATCCATATTACAAGCAATAAAGACTCAAAACGTTCAAATATCAAACCAGAAATTTCAAAACTGCGCATAAGGTCAATTGTCGGCCATGTTCTTGTTACAACTCCATCAATAGATAATGCACCAATGACCATTACAACAGTTATTACATAAAAGACTAACGGAATAGAAATTCCAACTAGAATGACTTTTACTGCTTTATTTGGTTGTTCCATAAACACCAAAAGAATTAACATAATTTCAGGACCTGTATATGCGAGAGACGTTGTTTTTATCCCATCTAACACCGGTTTGATCCCCAAACCTAATACGGGACGGAGATTATCTACCTCAAATATTCCGATACTCATAAGGAAATGAGTAAAAAAATAAAAACCGTTATAGGAAATATTATTTCAAACATCCTTGCAATTGAATTAATACCACTCATAATCAAATAAAGACCTATCCACATAAAAGGCATAATAATGGCCCATGTAGGAGTTCCTTCCAGCAAAAAAAAGCCTATTACTTCTGCCATTGAACGAATTTGAAAAGCTGAAGTTGTAAGAAAATAACCTATAATAAGTAAACTAAGCAATCTGCCTATCCATTCCCCTACAATTTCTTGGCTGTATTGATAAAAAGTTTTTTCTGGAAACTGCTGACTTAATTTTACCATGATTATTCCTGTAACCATTGCGAGTATCCCACCTAATATCACACTTAGCCATACATCTGGTGTTTTCACTTTTTCCACAGATGCTCTGGGCAGAGTGAGAATTCCTGTTCCAAGTATGTAATTTACAATAATAACAACTGCTTGCGAATTTGTTATACGGTCTTTGGGTTTAGTAATCACTGAAGGCCACTTCCTTTCGTCATCAGCTACCTTTTGCGGATAGTATTTTTGGTATTCATTATTTTCGGTCGGCGTCTCATCATTTTTAATGGCATGCGAACCATAAAATCTTTCCAATCACTAAATTGATACGGAACAGCAGGGCTGGTATAAGGAACGCCAAAACTTTTCAATTTCACTAAATGACTGCAAAGTAAAAGAAAGAAGAGAATAACTCCATACAAGCCAAAAATCGCAGCACAAAACATAGCTACAAAACGAAGAATGCGTAACGTAATCCCTACACTATATTGTGGGATAGTAAAGGAAGAAATAGCTGTTACCGCAACAATGATAACCATTATCGGACTAACAATTCCTGCTTCAACGGCGGCCTGACCAATAATTAACCCGCCCACAATTCCCATTGCAGGTCCAATCGGTTTAGGCAGACGTAAACCTGCTTCCCGTAAAACTTCGATAGCCACTTCCATAATCAACGCTTCTATTAGAGCGGGAAAAGGAACTCCTTCTCGCGATCCGATAATTGAAATAGCTAGCTTAGTGGGCATTAATCCTGGATGAAATGAAATAAAAGAAATATACAGTGCTGGAGCAAATAATGAAACAAAAGCTGTCATGAAGCGTAATAAACGGAGAAGCGTACCAGGAATCCACCGTTCATAATAATCTTCTGGTGATTGCAGCAACATACTAAATGTAACTGGAGCAATTAAAACAAACGGTGTTCCATCTAACAAAATAGCTACTCGGCCTTCCATCAAAGCACTAATAACACGATCAGGTCGTTCGGTATTCTGAATCTGCGGAAAAGGACTGAAATAATTATCTTCAATGAGCTGCTCTATATAACCAGATTCGAGTACACTATCTATGTTGATTTTCTGAATTCTATTTTTTACTTCTTCCACCAATTCTGTACTAGCAAGATCTTTAATAAAAGCAACAACTAACTCTTTTTTTGCACGTTCTCCTACTGAAAGCTTTACTAATGATAAGTTCTCATCTGCACAATGCCGTCGCAAAAGTGAGGTATTATCACTTAATACCTCAGTAAAACCCACCCGCGGACCTCTTACTAAAGCCTCCGATACTGGTTCTTCAATGTTCCGTTTATTCGCTTTTGTTGTGCCCAGAATAAACACATCTGCTATACCATCAATCAAAAGAGCTGTCGAACCTATCAATACTTTTGATATCAAATCATTTATGTAATGGACTTCTGCTACTTCACTAATTGAAAGAACTTTATTTTTAATATATGCTTTTGAAACGGTACCCTCCACATAAGAAGATTCATTTTTATATTCGTCAGAAAAATCATCCATTAGTAATTTCATAATATGCTTTTCAATTATCTCTTTATCTGATAGTCCCTCAACAAAAATAATCCCAGCTTGAATACCTGTGCGACCAATATTAAACTCCCGAAAGCGAATATCAGAATTATGACCGATTTTTTGTTTTATGAGTTCTAAATTGGAAGCAAAATCATCCGTGAAATGAATGTTTGCATTTTGAGAAGGCTTATATTGTTGATTAGTTTCACTTTGAATAGTATTTTTTTGCAACTGTTTATCTTTTGATTTCCACCAACTCATTCTTACCACTCTTTCTCTGACATACGGACCCAATGAAAAAATCTTGAGATAGTATATGGAATTAAAAACAAGATAAAAGCTTGTACAAATATTTTCCAATCCGGAAGATAAGAAACAATTATGTTCCACATTTTGATCACCTGCTTTATATACAGTACTAGGATACATTTCAAAAAATTGGTATTTAATTAATTAAAAATCGCCATCAGACCAAAGAACAGAAAAGCGAGACCATATGCTATTTAATACCAGCAAACTAGTTAACATAAAACATTTCTGACCTAAAATACGATTTCCATTTATAATTTGTTAGATATTATTTCCTTTTCTCTTATTTATATGCCCACATTCAAATTGCAAATATTATAAGTATCAATGTTGCCTCTTAAAGAAAAAAAGATGCTAGATAGCATCTTTTTTTCTTTAATTCAACTTATTATTTATTTATATTTTTAGCTAAATTACTTTTGTTTTTTTCATATAATGTATATATAATAAGTCCAATAACCATCCAAATTTTGAACTACCCCCATTTCGATATGTGTCTATCATACAACAAACGTACATTCGATAGGTAGTAAAGTAACAGTTTATGTATGTCGAACAATTAAGATGGCTTCCTGCCATCCCTTGTTCGAAGCCAATTCATCTCCCACCTACTCACTTCGCGTTCCTTGAGGAAGGAGTCTTCTTGGCTAAAATGATAAATATACCAATTGAGATTTTGAATTAGTAAGAGTTTATCATCGTAATTCCAAGTGAATGCGCTTTGCTTCAAAATAAAGGACCTGAATAAATTTTTTCGTATCAATACGAGCCGGTAATGTTGGCTCATTATTCAACTCTGTCATCTTTCTCCTTACGGTAGTAAAATCAAAAAATCTAGAAGCATAATTTTCGAACTTCGGGTTTAAAAAATCTGTAAGTCCAAGGGATGCTAAATGGTTTAATGATTGATAAATTGCTCTCCGAATCCGTTGCTTGGAGGCTTCTATGAACCTTTTTAATTCGGCATCTTCAGCTGTTTCTCCAAGTTTTTTTTGAGCCAAATTTACAAAAATCTCTTTTAATGAGGGAAAACCTTGTTCCAACGTTTTATCTTGTTCATATATATATAAATAATCTAGCATATCCATTAAATCTTTACTTCCACTTTCACTGGCTATTCCTAATTCAGATAGAAGAAAATGAATGGCATTTTGAAAATGATTGAAAGTATTTAGATGTTTTTCATTACGGTATTTTTCCTGCATATTTGGATCACTATCTAATTTTAGTACCATATTGAGCGATTCTTGAATATTTTTTATCGATTTTTCCAAACGAATTCGTTCAATGACCTTCTGAACGACCGTTAATACTTCAATCCGGTTAATTGGCTTAATAATGTAGTATTCAACGCCAAGCGAATACGCTTCAGCAATTAATTCTTTTGATTCTACTTGAGAGACCATGATGATTTTCCCTTTAAACGTGGGTTTTATTTGACGAATAGTTTTTATTCCATCTTGAATCGGCATTAACAAATCGATAAATAAAATGTCTATTTTTTTGAGAATTAGCATTTGTTGATCTAACAACAAGCCATCCTCAGCATCTCCTACAACCTCTCCAAGATCTTCATCCTCGATAATTTGAGCCAACATTGAGCGAACCGCTTTTTCATCATCTACTATATAAAAATACATAGAATCACCCTTTCGAAATTATATGATCAATCCCTAATCTAATTATAAAGATTGATCCTTTTCCTTCGGTTCTGTCCTCAAGCGTAACATCACCTTCAAGTTGTTCGACCATTTCTTTAACATACGATAGTCCGATGCCTGTCGATGGATTACCTAAATCATCATATTTAGAAGTAAACCCTGGTTCAAAAATTGAGTCTTTATATTTTGAAGAAATACCGGGACCGTTATCTCCTATTCGAAATTCAACGAAATGATAGTCTTTATTAATGTCAATTGTGATGGTTCCCATATCTTGGATAGCTTCTACAGCGTTTGTAACGATATTATTTATAATAGATAAGATTGTGTAAATATGATAATGAGGATGCACGCCATCAATTTTATACACAAATTGGATGTCTTTCTCTAGTAACCGGGCGTATTTTGCATTTGCTCGTATAATGATATTTACCAGTTCATGTACAGACATATAATCTGTAAAACTTTCATCAGAAATTAGCTTTGAAAGTCCAGCAAAAATACGTTGGTTATCCTTTTTAACGTCATGGACCTCACCAGCAATTTGTAACGCCTGTTGCCTTAAATCCTCAAACTGGAAGTCCATCTGTTTATGCTCAAAAGAGTCTAAGGTTTTATATAAATCATAGGATTTTTTCGTTATATTCTCAGCATCCTGTAACGTTTTTTTTAAATGAACAGCGTCTTCATATAAATTAGAGATTAGCATAAGCATGTGTTCATTTTGTTTCTTTATATGCCTCTCCCTTGACTGAGCTTCATACAATTTCATCATATTGAAAAAGCTTAGAACTATAAAACTATGGGAACATGCGGTAACGATTATCTCATTTATTGCCTCTGGTGTGATAGATGTTTTTAATACGAAATATTGAATCATTAATTCCACACTGTCTGACAATATTTCGATGATGCAACCAATAAACCCAATCATCAATGGTTGATGGTGAAAACGTTTGACTTTTGCTAAATGAAAGAGATAAGAATAAGTAAAATAAAAGGAAAAACTAGGATAGTGGGTATGGAAAGCAGCTATCCAATCCATATTTTCCTTTATGATGACATCCATTGAGATACGAAATACTACAACGACTATTGCTGTTAAAAAACCCGGTAAAAATGCTGGGACTCTCCGAAACAATAACAAAAAAAAGAAAAATGTTGGTGCTCCAAAGCTCATTCTAAATGTTTCATTTAAAGGAAATGACTTTATTTCACCTACTAAGGGTACTGTAAATATCATCAAAACCAGAATATAGATGTCTTTTTTTACTAAATTACTAAGATTCAAAATAATCACTTCTCACTTTCGCCTAACAGTCAGTATACAAACCTATTTACATTAATACAACACTTACTCTATTTTTCCAAAAAATGATAAATAAGATATTAACGAAAGCATTACATATTGTGAGTATTCATTACATTCTTCTGCTTTGGAAAGATACTTTATAACTCAAAAATGTTCAGACACATTATACGGTCTGAACACTTTTGGATTTGCTCTAGCACCAAAATAACTATGATCCTTTTAAAATATACTTAAATCCCATTCTTTTGCAATATGTTCTAATAACATAGCCCCTGTTAAACTATTCCCATATTCATCAATGGCTGGTCCATAAATACCAATACCACATCCATCCTGGAACGGTAGATCCTTCCTAGATTTTGAGGGAGCAAGTGTCATAATTCCTCCGGATACCCCACTTTTAGCTGGTAACCCAATGAAAGCAGCAAATTTGCCAGAAGCATTATACATTCCACATGTGAGCATTAAAGCTTTTGTTAACTTGGCTACTTCTTTAGGGAGCACTCGTTCTTTACGAATAGGATGATACCCATCATGTGCTAGTATAAGCCCTATTAAAGCAATATCTTCTGTATTTATTTCAATCGAACATTGTTTTAAGTAAACCTCTAGTGTCTCCTCTACATCCGATTCTAAAAAACCATTCTCCTTTAAATAGTATGCTAAAGCCCTATTACGATGAGCTGTTTGCCATTCTGATTGAAATACCTTTTCATTAATAGCAGGACGCTTCTCTATCATTTTTTCAATTAATGCAAATAAAGATTCTAATTTTTCTTGCACCGATGTTCCCGGCAAAAGCGAAGCTATCGTAATTGCTCCAGCATTAATCATAGGATTAAAAGGTTTTCCTGGTTTATGCATCTCTAAACGAATAATCGAATTGAAGGCATCTCCAGTTGGCTCTACGTCAACTCGCTCTAATACATAAGAAATACCGCGGCTTAAACAAGCGGCTATAAAGCTGATTACTTTTGATATACTTTGTAGGGTGAAAGGTACCTCCCAATCTCCTGACTTTATCATAGTTCCATCTGGCTCTGCTATACAAATTCCTAATTGTGATAAATTTACATTTCCCAAAGCTGGAATATAACTGGCGCTTTGTCCCTTAGCTGCATAAGTTCGATAATAGGCTATCCATTTATCTAAGCAAACTTTTTCTTGACCCTCAATTTGAACGCTAGAATCTTTTATCATTTAACCATATTCCTCCGTACTATTAACTTTATATAGAATAATTTTTTCTTTAATATAATCAATAATAGTTGCACTAGAATTAAGAAAGATATTCAGACGTATTACAGTCTGAATATCTTTCTTGTTACATACTTTTCTTTTTTGAAGTTTCCTGATAATTGTCCCAACATTCAACGTTTTCAAGCCCTTTAATGTTTTCTTTATAAAAAATAGGATCTTTACCAGCTTTTTTTTGTTTTACATAATCTTGTAACGCAGCAAAGGCAATTTTTGAAAGTAAGGTAATAGCAATTAAATTAATAATAACCATAAAGCCCATAAATAAATCCGCTAAATCCCATACAATTTGGATTTTTGCAACCGAACCGAATATAATCATAGCCAACACACTTATTCGGTATATCATTAACCAGACTTTACTTGTATGTAAGAATCGAATATTTGTTTCACCATAATAATAGTTACCAATTAACGCACCAAATCCAAATAGAAAAACAAAGATAGCAAGACAACCCGATGCCCAAGAACCGATGTGTTCACTTAATGCTGCTTGTGTAAGTGCAATACCATTTAACCCCGGTTGTTTGTATGCATCAGAAAGCAAAATAATAAATGCGGTGCTAGTACAAATTATCAGTGTATCCGTTAACACACCAAATGCTTGAATCAGTCCTTGCTTCACCGGATGGCTTGTTGTTGCCGTTGCAGCAACGTTTGGTGCACTTCCCATACCAGCCTCATTTGAGAATAAACCACGTTTAACTCCATTCATAAGCGCTGCACCAATTGAACCGCCTGCTATTTGTTTAAAACCAAATGCGTTTTGGACAATAAGAGAAAGAACTTCCGGCATTTTTGATATATTGGTCACTACAACAAATAATGCAACTCCAATGTATAATACCGCTAGAAACATTACCTTGTATTCAGCCATTTTTGCAATACGTTGTACACCACCAAAGATAATAGCAGCGAAAGCAATGGCCATTATTATCCCAACAGTTAGACGCTCTGTACCAAATGAGTTTTGAAAAGCAATTGTAACTGTATTTGATTGTACAGAATTGAATACAAGGCCAAAAGTAATGGTGATTAAAATAGAGAATAATACTCCCATCCAGCGTTTGTTTAATCCTTTTTCCATATAATAGGATGGACCGCCTCGGAAACCAGTTTTATCTTTTACTTTATATATTTGTGCTAATGTGCTTTCAACAAAACTGGATGCCGAGCTAATAATGGAAATAATCCACATCCAAAATACAGCTCCAGGACCACCTAATGCAATCGCAATTGCAATTCCTGTGATATTCCCTGTTCCAACACGAGCTGCCATACCAATACAAAATGCTTGAAAAGGAGAGATTTGATCTTTAGAACCATTCTTTCCCTCCATTAACACACGGACCATTTCTTTTAGCATTCGAAACTGCACAAATTTCAATTTAAATGTAAAATAAATTCCGCAAACAACTAGCATAATAATTAACAATTTAGACCATAAAAAATCATTCGTTGATCCGACTATATCCACCAAAAACCTTTCCATATTATCACCCCATATCAAAAATTCATATACCATAATCTATATAAAATCACCTATATTTCCTGACATAAATACCTCATTTCATATACACATAATAAAAAGAGACATTTTCTATAATAATGGGATTACCTTGTTTAAACGAACATCCACAACATGTAACGGTAAAACTTACACTTTGAAGGGCCTAATGCTTGTACATATGGATGCTCTAAGTCCTACTACAAAAACTAGTATTCTTATTTAGTAATATAGTTGCACCATCATGTTTGTTTCGTTTACCGGTGATTTAAATTTAAATCGTATTAATCTTCTTTATCTCTTTCTATTGTTTGCACAGAAATATAAATTGAATTATCAAAAAATAAAATGATTATATATGGTCTCATATTTATTCTAGAATATAGTTTCTTTGATTTTTAATTAATGCCACTTAGAAAAACACTGAACTGCTCTTGTACTCCCTTCTAAATACTTAATATTTATCAATATCTCTCTTCATTTGTCTAAAAACTTTTGCTGTAAAACCTTCTTTAAAGTACTTTTTAACATAAGATATTTTTTTAAAATTCCCTACATCTCAGAAGCTTTTAATTCTATTTCTTTCTATAAATAACGAAAATCATTAATAGATTTTTCTTATTTTTGATAAACATATACTAACGATTTTTTGTTTTTCATTTATTAAAAAAAGTATTTGTTGGTGTAAATCAAGGTTGCAAACTCGCCCCTTACACGTTTGTAAATGTCCGGTTTCATAATAATCAATAGTGATTAATTGTTTTTTTGATAATTTTCTTAAGAACACGGATATATCTCCTTCCTCACTACAAATCTCTAAAAATAGCCTGTTAGTAAAAAAATATAGGCTAGGTAAAAAATTTACGAAAAACCTATGAAGCGCTTTCAATCTTAAGCTAAGGGAAGCGTGCCCTTAATTTATAATCAAAAGTACAGAATGTTACCAAAAAGTACAGATATTTATAAAAAATTTTTAAAATATTTTAAGAGTTTTTTCATCACAAAAAATACTGAGATTTTGCACATTAGTTAAATTTACAAATAAAGGAATTATAAACCTTTGAAGAAAATATCGAATTTTAAATGGATGTTCCATATGAATAAGAAAATCTGATTAATTGTTGAGGGCATAAAGCTATTGGCAGGAAAATTACTCTAATTTCACATAATTCACCTCCTGATTTGGAAGTGATATAGAGGAGAATTATAAGGGCGCATTATCTTTTGAATCAGAAAAAGTAAAATAATCAAAGTGGACAACACAATTAATAATTCTTTCATTCTTCTAGAAAGAACACAGGGTTCTTCGAACTTAAATAAACAATAAGTGAAAGTTGCACAAATCCATGAACATACTGCAAATGTAAAATCTGATTATCCTACATAAACTTTCTACTGAAATCATCAAAAAATACACTATTATCGTTATAGAAGACCTATAAGTTAGAAACATGCTCTAAAAAAAATAGCTGTCAAAAGCGATTAGCGAAGTATCTTGATCAAAATTTCGAACTATGGTGGAATATAAAGCAAAATGGTACCTGAAACATTGGAAGTGAGGTTCCCCTAGGAGATCCGTATGTATACTAATTCATTCGTATATATTTCAAATGCAGGACTTTATGCAATATCCGAACATTGCGGGTTTTGTTCTACCTAACCTTTGACAAGTCTCTACTTACCTCATAAAATCATATATACTTTTGCTTTTTTAAAACTCCATGTAAAATAATTGAAATCAATAATTGATAATAAACTTTCGTAATATTAAAAAAACAAAAACATTTAGTTTATGTATGATATCATACTAAAAAATCATTTGTTTTCTCGATTAATCCTCTAGGAGGTTTCGCCTATATTACGCAGATTTAAAACATTAAAGGCTCTAAGAAAAAATAAAGGATTTTGAAGGGATGACATATTACAAAATGCCTATTTAATATCCAGATTATCGAACAACCAATTGATAAGGAAAGCTATTAAGTTAATTGCGATATAGGGAATTTGTTGAATATATATTAGTGAATGCATATTTCCCTTCCGTTCCCTACTACTAAAATAGATTACAGGTGGTGTATTGTGAAAGAAGTAGTATTCGTTCCAAATAAAAAAAGACTCCTTATGAAATTCGTATTTTTTAAAAAGGATATAGTGTTTACCATTTCACTGATACTAGCAGTTGTAAGCTGTTTTATATATTCGCCAAAGATTGAATATATTAACTTTGAAGTGCTGATTAGCTTATTTAATCTAATGGTGGCCATTAAGGCTTTTGAAGAATTAAAGATATTAGACAAACTTGCCGTTGCTATTTTGAATAAATGCCATAACAGTAGGTCAATATCTATTATTCTGATTTTGTTATGCTTTGTTTGCTCCATGTTTGTAACAAATGATGTCGCTCTCCTCACTTTTGTACCAATAACACTTGTCATTAGTAAAAAGACACAAATGAATATGATGGATACAATCATCCTGCAGACAATCGCGGCAAACATCGGAAGTAGCTTGATGCCTATGGGAAATCCACAAAATTTGCACCTCTATTCTTACTATGGAATTAAGCTTATCCCATTTTTAAGTTCAATCCTGCTTTTAGCTGTTCTTGGGATCAGTTTGTTGTTTATATTTACTCAAAAACTTCAAAAAACAGATTTAAAATTAGAACTACCTGTTATTACTGTAAAGAACCGAAAAAAAGCTACAGTCTGGATTTTGATACTTGTCACTATCATTGCATCTATTTTTGGATTCATTAATTATTACATTGCCCTAATAGTCACATTGATGGCAATATTTATTTTGGATAGAAAATTACTATTTAAGATTGATTATTTTCTTCTGATAACCTTTGTCTGTTTTTTTATTTTCATCGGGAATATTTCCCATTCTAATGCATTTGAGACATTTGCTCGTGCTAATTTAAGAGGAAACACCTCAGTCTTCTTTAGTTCTATATTTTTGAGTCAATTAATTAGCAATTTTCCTACTTCAATTCTTCTATCAAACTTTACTTCTGATTGGAAACCATTATTACTAGGAGTAAATATTGGAGGGCTTGGAACAATTATCGCATCTTTAGCCAGTGTAATCTCGTACAAACTATTCATTCAAGCCAACAGTAAAGAAAGCAAGAAGTATTTAATCAAATTCAGTGTTTATAACTTTTCATTTCTAATCATACTTACATGTATACAATACTTCATCTTTAGATTTCTAAAAATTTTTTAAAAAGTGATTACCACTGTAAGAATAAAAACATATAGTGTTTTTTATTTCTTTTCTGAATTAATGAAACAATAACATGCTCATTAACTTAAGAACTTCATAACAGCCTAAAAAAAGAAGGTACATTTTCAACTGTTGATGCCAATTTTCTCTCTTTGGGATATTTACTTTCTTAGCTTGATAGCAATGGGGTAGCACCACACATCCATCAACTTAAGGTATATTTTTATACAAAATGCAATCCTTCCATATAGTTTTTTATTATCTTTTATAGATCTTATAAAAGTGGGCATATCAAATAAACCCTGACGGGCTTCAATTTTTTCACTATGCTACCTGATGAGTAGAAGTGGTATACTCATACACAACACCCAAAATATCAAAAACTGTCTTTTTCTCATATCGATGAGATTTTCGTCCGTTGTGCTGTAGGAGGTTAAACAGACGAAGGAGAACCTTTGATAATTCTTGGGTGTTTTTGTGTAATGCTTGATGAAAAAGTAAGAAATAATCTTTAATCATGTACATCGCTTTATATTCACTTAGTTCTTTCTGTTTCTTACGTAACAGAAGTTCCCTCATTTTAAACATAGTAGAAGAACATAATAGAATACTAATGAGTTGACCATAAAGATGACATTCTAACCGCTCTTGTTTAATAGATTTACAACGATGAATTTGAAACCAAGATTTCCATACTTTAAATAACAGCTCAATTTGCCAGCGTAGTGAATATAAATCATAGATTTTCTCTTTTGGTACCCGTTCCGTAGGAATATTTGTCATATATACCGTAATTCCTTGTAAAAGTTTCGTACGCTCTGTATATGTAATCCCTTTTTTCTTTTCGCGAATCGCTCGATCGCGTAGGCGTTTCTGTTTTTGTTCCTCGGTACATCTATAAACCACAATGCGAGTAGGCAGTTTGTCTTTACTCCCTACATATACATCATGTAATTCATATACTTGGCCAGGTTGTAATTGTTTCATGATGTCTTCCAAATGAATTTGTATATATACCGGTTTCAATTGAGCAGGTTTTGTTTTAAATACCACTGTTTCAAATTCTTTTCTATATATTTTAGTTGGTAACTTAAGACGTGATAAATAATATCCCTGCTTATCTTGAATAGACTTAAAGTCTTGTAGACGAAAATATCCTAAGTCACGAATGTATAGTTCATTCTTTTGTGCCATGCCTGTTCGAGTCGCACTATATGCCTGATCACTTCGTTTTCCTGGTTCAATTTCCACATCAGAAAATTTCCCACTCAACAAGTCATACTCTAGTTGAATTTTCACACCAGCTGTATGACTACATCCTCCGGCACCAGGATAAGTAGTTGCGAATCGATTTGGAACTTGGAAGGTTGTGGAATCAAGGACGAGAATCCGCTCAAAATAAGAAGAAAGAGAATGAGAAATCTTAGATGTTCCTCCAATTTTAGCTTGTAAAAGTGTAGTAAATACAGTTCGAAAAAAGGCTACAGAAGCCGGGTTAAATCGTCGATTAAGTCCCTCCGGACTTAATAAAACTCCTGTTGAAGTTTCTAATTGACTACAAAGTTGAGTAAGAGAAGTAGTAGCGATTTGTTGATTTAACCATACACACAAAGATAAGAGGTGGTGCCCGTGGCACTTACGTTTTCGTTTCATTCCGCCTGCTTCTATAGCTAATTGATTAAGTGTAGCGGGAGACATATATCGATATAACTCTTCGGCAAATAAAGATAACTCTTGTTTTTGATGCATATTCATAAAAAGCACGTCATCCTTTCTCATTAACATAAGAGAATAGTAACGTGCTTTTAGCTTCAAAAATAGTCTAAATCCTTAAGTTGATGGATGTGGGGTAGCACCACATGCCCATCAAGCTAATATTTTGAAATACCCCCAAAATAAATATTTTATCCCTTCATAGTTGTCCATGGGAATTCAGCTCATTTTTTTCGTTTTGGGGTAACTCGTTCTTGTTAGCTTGATGGCGATGGGGTGCTACCCCTAATATAATGGTTCTTGTTAGCATAATCATAATGAAAAGAATGTAAAAAACGATTCTTTTGATGTAAAAAAGAATCGACTTCTAATTTTTCGAATAAAATGTTCCCCGCTGTGTTATCACTATAATGAATATCCGTCTCTGTGATTTGAATCATAAGTCCACCACAATTTGAACCATAATATTGCCAGAAAGCATTATTTTTAGAGAACATTCTTGTAATATTTGAAGCATAACATTGCCATAAATCTTTTTTTAACTCATAAAGTTGCCGTGTTTTTTATTAATGTAGATTGATGGACAGGTGGTGCAACCCTAATAGATTTGGGACCTCTCTTTGTATCACTATCCTTTAATTATCATATATATATAAAGTATTATAATTAAATTTTAAAGGAGAAATATGTTATATGACAAAATTGGAGGAACTAGAAAAAGATTTTAATCAAATGAAACTAGATTTAAAAGCTATACAACATGATATGAAAAATTTAGAAACAAGAATACTAGTAACTGAAAAGGATGTTTTAACTATTAATAAACAATTAGATAAAATTAGTGCAAATACTACATGGATTTTACGATTAATCATAAGCGGATTGTTAACAGGTGTACTTGGTGTAGTAGCAAAAACCCTGCTGTAGGAAAAAAGGATGTTGGTCAATCAAAACGGATTTAGCGAAGCAAAGAGATTTTTTGATTTAATTAACTAGCATGAGAGCCCTTCAAGGATTGAGGGGCTCTAAGGGGACAGTCCCCCATAGGGTACACTCTATACTGTTGATGTGGTTTACATATATTTTGTCATTCGTAGAAATTACCTCCTGCTCTTAACAAGCAATAGGTGAAACAGTCTTGGACTATAGGAGGATCGCTACAAACCAAAAGAACCATAAGCCTGCCCAAGCGGCAAAATTATGGTTCAAATCACAGTCTCCGCAATTTCCCCCAAGAGTCATACCGGTATCCATTTGATTCTCTGTAATTGGTGAATACTTGACTAAATCATATTTTGTATAAGTGAAAATATCACCTAATTTGTCAATTGGATATTGTAGTAAAAATGCCCCTGCAATCAGAACCTTAAAGGTAGATGTGTAAACAAACCGTTCGTAAGGTAATCGATAGGTAACTGCCCATTTTGTATCAGCGTCGATTGGATAGTAACCCAGTCAAGCGTCAAACTTTTCTCAAGTTGCGTGAATGCTCAATGAGGCGCATGATTTGCATATTTAGTTTTCTCTACTTTTTCTTTTGCTTCTATCTAAAATGGTTCACCTGTAAAAAGTTTTACACTTGCAAAACTTAAACTTAATACTCCAACACACATCCCTAGTTTTAACATCATTGTACTTTTCAAGATAATCAGTCCTTTCGTGTTTTGCAGTTCTTAAAATAGATGTCAAACCAGACTCAATGTATCAAGTTTGGGCACTAAGTTTTTAGGATTACTTTTAATAGACAATTTAAGTAATAAGTTTGTTCCACTTTAAGATGAGGAAGAAATTTGAGTTTGTATAGTAACGGAGCAGAAACGTTAATAGGGGTACAGAAACGAAAATGGAATTTCATAGAAAATCTAATCTTAGCTTGATCGGCATTTAGTACCATCAGCGTTTTGGAACATTACCACGCTAAGCAAAAAACCTCACCTTTCATCTTTTTTCAGATAAGAAGTGAGATTTTTCGTTTTGGTGTATTTATTTTTCTTAACTTGATGGCGACGGGTTTCTACCCATATAGACGTAATTTTTTACTTTTCTGTAATATTTACAAAATTAACAGCTCTCTCGTCCTCAGTACCTAAAGCCGTATTCACTTTATCTATTTCCTTACTTAATTCTGGTGCTTTCCCTTGATTGAGTAAATTACGATTCCCAAAAGATTTATTAAAAGATAGAATCTGTCTAGTTTTTTCTTTCCCCTTTATTTCTTTAAATAATGTATCATCTACAATTAATAGGATTTCTTTGGATCCACCACGATATGGAGATAGCCATACATCCCCTTTATATTGTACATTCATTTTTTTCTCATCAAATGTTAGTTCTTTCAAGTCTTTATATTCTTTATTTGCAAATATGATAGTTTCATCTTTTTCTATTTTTGGTAACGAATCAAGAGGGACTGAAGATAGGAGCCCCTCGTTATTATCCCTTTCACGAATAAGTCCCTTTTTATTCATTTTTTCAGCAGTTGTTCTACTAATAAATAGTAAATTACTAGTAGCAGTATCCATAGAATCCCCAAATTTAGTCGGTAGCTTTATGTCAAGCTTATTATTATCTATAGTCCCTTCTTTTAATTGATATAGGTCTTGTGAGGTTGTTATATCTTTGTATGAGTCAATTATAGAATTTCTTGTTTGTTCATTTAACTGCTCTACCTCTATTGAAAGCCCATTTGCTGGAGAGTCTTTTGTACCAAATAATGAACATGCTCCTAACATGGTAATCGAAATACTAGCTACTATTAATAATCCAATTCTTTTTTTCAATCTATATTCTCCTTCTTTTAATTATATTTAAATTAAAAAATCGTTTTATACATTTTTTTCAAGTATTGAGATCGAACAAAGTAAAAGTATATAATTTGCAAAACTAAGAAACAAATTAATACCATAACTGAACTACCCAAGACTGAAAAATCGGCTAACTCTTGTAAGGCCATAAAAGCTACTGCACTATGTGTAATTGCTATTACAATGGGTAAAAAGAATAGTAATGCAAGTTGACGTGACACAATTTTCTTTAATTCAGGTTTACTTAAACCAACTTTTGCTATCATTTTATATTGTTGCTGATTTCGTTCTAAGTCTGTGTATAATCGGAAATATAAAAAGCTTGCGGCAAACGTAAAGAAAACAATGCCTATTAATACACTCATAATGGATGCAAGTCCAAAACCTTGTTTCATCATTAACCATGTAGAGATTAAAGAAGAAAAATTATATTGTTCGTTATATAATACAGGCTCATGTATACCTTCATTATCTTTCTGAAGAGTAGTCACAATTTTTTCAGCAACTTTTTTTGTTTTCTTCCAATCTTTTACAATAAAACCATTAATAGTGGATTCACCACGGTCATTCTCTGGATCCACTATCATTTGATTATATTTAGCATCTGGTACGATAATTAACGTTATGATTTTATCTTGTAATTCTTTCGGAGTGAGTATTTTATTTATATGCATATCTTGATTTATATTTCTATACAACAATTGAAAGTTATTTTGATTCGATTTTGTATTTGCGAATTTTCTTGCAGGTATGACAATACTATCATTTTCATCTTTTAAGCTTTCTTTTTCAAAACCAAATACAATAGCTAACTTATTATAATCACTTATTTTTATAACGCTTAATAATACATTACTGTTATAAAGAGTATCTGGAATTTGTTTTTTTGAATAAGCTACTTGTTTGAATTTAAACCCACCATTATTCAGTTCGCTTTCAATTATTTTTAGATGTTCTTTTTCTAACTGGTTATTCTTATGAGACTGATAAGAAAATGCAAAAGGGCTATCCGATTCAGCCATGGAAGAATTGCCCAACCCCATACAAGTCCCTACTGCCGTGAAAGAAACGGCAGATATAATAGTGACCATAAAAAACATTTTTGCATTATCTTTTAATTGATACACTAAATCTGAGATGGTTAGTATGTTTGTTTTCTTAAAGAAAATATTTTCCCTTTTCTTTAATACACGTAACACATACACACTGAGCTGTGTAAATAAGAAGTACGTCCCAAGTACAACAAAGCTCACCCCTGTCACCATCATGAATAATACATATTTCATATCCTTGTATTGAATTGCGTTAACACTATGAAAAACGGCTGTATATCCTAATCCAATACAAATAAGCGCAAATAAAGATAGCCAAAAGGATGCTTTGGGTTCAGGCTTTGGCTTTTCTTCTGCTTTTATTAATTCTACTAATTGCTCTACATTTACTAGTCGAGAAGTGAAAAGTGAAATAAATAAAAACAGTAAGAAGAACGCTCCAAATGTTATCCCAATTGCTTTAAATGGCATGTAAAATGGGAGTACTTTATCAATCATTAACAGATTATTGCTCATAATTAAGATAAACTTAGAGAACGCCATTCCAATTGTAATTCCTGTTAAAATGGAAGCGATACCAATTATTGTATTTTCGATAAATACTAATTTATTCAACTGTGAACGCGACATCCCATGTAGCATTAGAATTCCAAAGTCTTTTTTTCTTGTTTTTAAAAATGCACTTACAGAATATAGGATAAAGAAGAATGAGAAGAAAAATATTAACCCCTGCGATATCTGTAATCCTGACTTTGCAAATGTATTGATTGTTACACTGGTAGCAAGATCGCCTTGTAAATTAGGATGAAATGCAAGTAATGCATAGGTAAAGAAAATCATAATAGCAAACGTACTACTTAAAAAATGAGCCAAATATGTTCGTTTACTTCGAATGACGTTATTAAATGCGAATTGTCGAAAAGTCATTTGCATTTCCTCCTAATAACGCTAAAACCTCTAGAATTTTTTGATAAAATACTTTGCGATTATCTCCACAATAAATCTCATTGTATAACTGTCCATCTTTGATAAACACAATTCGATCACAATAACTTGCAGCCATTGCATCATGTGTCACTAACATCATCGTTGTGCTATTATCTTTATTAAGCCTTGTCAATAATTCCATCACATCACAAGCAGATTTTGAGTCCAGATTTCCTGTAGGCTCATCTGCAAGTAATAATTTCGGATTATGAATAGTAGCTCGTGCGATTGCTGTTCTTTGTGCCTGCCCACCAGAAATTTCATACGTACGTTTATCTAGTATTTCTGTTATCCCTAGTTTTTTAGCAATAGCTTCCACTTTCCCCTCCATTTCTCTAGGGCTTACACCATCAAGTGTAAGTGGAAGAACAATATTTTCTTTCACTGTCAATGTATTAAGGAGATTAAATGATTGAAAAACAAACCCTAATTCACGTCTTCGAAATAAAGACAACTGATCCGGAGATAAAAGATATGGATTTTCTCCATGAATTAATACTTCTCCTGATGTTGGAGCATCTATAGTAGAAACCATATTTAATAGCGTTGTTTTACCACTCCCAGATGGTCCCATAATTCCTACAAATTCACCTTTGTTTATTTTTAAATCAATATGGGATAATGCTGTATAAGAAATTTTCCCAGAATAAACTTTCCCTAAATCTGAAACATGTAGTATCTCCACAAGTATTTCACCTTCCATTTCTCTTTTCGATACATGAAGTGTAACTTATATATATTAGGTCTCATATCGATTTCCCTAACATTTATCTAACAAGTTTGTAAGATTCAAAAGAAAAAACGATGAAAGGTATACCTTTCATCGGTTAACGAGATGCATACGGGAATATGATTCTAATTTTTGTTCCCTTACCTACCTCAGATTCTAGCTCAATCTTATGATTTAATTTTTCACATACTTCTTTAACAAGATATAATCCCATTCCCGTAGACTCTTTAAATTTCCTACCATTTTCTCCAGTATAAAATGGATTGAAAACACGTGGTAAATCAGCAGTAGGAATACCAACCCCATAATCTTTTACTTCCAAAACAATTGCTCTTCCTTTTGAATACGCCGATACTATTACTTTCTCTTTCTTACTTGATGAATATTTAATTGCATTTGACAGTACTTGATTGAGTATAAATCGAAACCATTTCTTATCTGTTTCTACAATAAGATTCGGATCTACTTTTACCTCTGGATACACATAACTACGTATAAATAGACGTTTATTTTCATGAATAGCAGAATCAATCATTCCCAATAACTGCAATCTGTTCACTTGAAAATCTTGTTCAAATGTTTCTAAGCGAGCAACATATAAGACCATTTCTAGTCCTTTTTTGATTCTTTCTGTTTCTTCATTAATACTGTCAAATCGTGAGTCTTCTGCATCTTGTGTAATTAACTCAATAACAGAAATAGGTGTTTTCATTTGATGGACCCATTGATTCATAAAAGTCATTTGTTCTTGTTGTTTTCGTTCCCATTTTTTTAATTGGTTTTGATAATATTGATATTGAGATTGTAGTAATGTTTCTAAGGCCATTGATAATGGAGTCAAATCACTATCTTTTATTGACTCATTTAAAGCTTCCATTGGTGTGGATAGACGCTTGTAGAATGAACGATGACTATAATAACGATATATTAGATAACCCATTAATAAAAAAACACCCAAAAATACAGAATATAATGCTGTCAAAATATGTGGATAACCATCAAACCAATATATAAAAAGAATGATAAGCAATTGGGCAAATGTATAACAAATAAGTGGAATATGTTCTTGTAAAAATAATTTCATTATTCCTTTCCTTCCTTTTTCCAAGTAGCATGCAATCGATATCCAGCACCACGAACTGTCTCCAATGCGTTTTCAATACCTAAATCCTGCAATTTCCTTCTAATTCTACCTATATTTACACTCAATGTATTCTCATCAATGTATGAACTATCCCATAGTTGTTCTAAAATCACTTCACGTTTTACAAGGAGCGGAGACTTTGTTATCAATATTTCCAATAAATTTGTTTCTTTTCTAGTAAGTAAAATTGTCTTATCATCTAGTTGAAGTTCCATTCTTTCTGGGAACAGGAATAACCCTGATTGCTCAACTATTCGTTCTTTTACTTTAGGAGCATATTCACCATATGCTCTTCTAAGTTGACTACGGATTTTAGACATTACAACTTCATAATAAAAAGGTTTCGTAATGTAGTCATCACCACCATTTTCTAATGCCATCACTTGATCCATCTCTCCACTCCTTGCAGATAGAAATACAATTGGACAAGTAGAAATAGCTCGTATTTGACGACACCAATAATAACCGTCAAAATTAGGTAAATTTACATCTAATAGCACTACATCTGGTTTTATCTCTTGAAATATATCTAAGACATTTTCGAAGTCCTCTATAATAACACTTTGGTATCCATATTTTTTAATATGAGTTCCCAGTAATTCAGCGATTTTCATATCGTCTTCTACAATCATGATTGTATTCATAACGTACTCTCCTTTAATTTAAGTTCAATTTCTAAAGTTCATTTGTTATTTAAAATTTTATTTATGTAAAAAAGATGATATCTCACCTATCCCCTCAAATGCAATAAGTATCCATTGAACTACTCCCACTTTCACTTCATTTAGAAGTGAAAGTGGGAGTAGTTCAATGTGTGTTCTTTTATCAACCATTATACTTCTTCATTACGATTTCAGCAGAATAACTGTAGAAGTTTCCTTTTTTAAAAATATGCAGAATTAAATATACGTTTCTGAAAATCCTTCTTTTATATTTCAATTTATTGATATAAAATTAATTTGGAAATTTCATCTAACAAATTAGGAGGAAAACATCATGAACGGCCTATATCCTAAACAACCTACAAGTATGTTTCGTGCAATCATTAGCATGTTTGTCTTTTGCCTCGCTTACATAGGTTTAGTTTATACCACTCTTCCATTTCGGTTTGCTTTTTTAGCGATAGCTGGTGCAATGGCTTTATACTTGAACTATGGCTTTTACGGCATTCGGTCGGCTTTTAGTCCTCTACAAAAAGGGGCTACGAAAATCATTGTAATTGGACTCATATGGAATATCATACAGACAGGGTTAGTTGCATATTTAGTACAATTTGTTTTTCATTTTTCAGTTGCTGCAAATGGAAAAACTACTATTTTTGTAGATAATAGCCCACTCCAATTTATGTATCACCTGTTGCAAATTATATGCAGTTTGTTAGGAGAAGAATGTTTAATTTTAATTCCATCTATCCTGGGGATATACTTTTTGAAAAAACAAGGGGTAAGCGAAAAATGGTCGATGATTCTTATAACACTTGTTGGTGTATTTTTGTTTGGAATGGCGCATTACTCTACCTATGAGGGGAATTTAATTCAAATTCTTTTTGTAACTGGTCTAGGAAGATTGCCATTCAACTGGATTGCATTTAAAGCCAATTCTATATGGGCAAGCGTAATTGCTCATGTTTTTTATGATTTACCACTGCTCCTGGTTGCATTGTTAGTTGCACCTGTATAACGTTAATAAAGCTGTTTATTAACTAGATATATCTAAATGTAGACAAAGAAATGAATGAAACGGTTATAGAAATCCCTACTTTTCTTTGTAGCATATCGCCCCTTTCTTACATCAAAAAGGTTCATTTTGAGATCATGTAGAATTAGTACATATCGCAAGATTTTAAAATTGAAGAGGTAATTATACTGACGGATTTAACAAAATCAAAATATTCATCAACAGGTTTGAGAAGGTATTTGAAATCCTATCCGTTAACTTCATTTTTTTAATGGCATATGTATTCTCGTGTGTTGTATTAATTCCATTTATCTTGTCACAATGGGGTATCTTCCCGAAAACAAAAGTGTTTAATCTTTTCTTTTATGCCAATGCATGTGTAGGTCCTATGCTAGCAGCGTGTATCATGTTCCGAACTCTTAAAGACAAAGAGTCATGGGAAAATTAGAAACAACATTTTAACAACTAAGGTCGGTTTGAAGTGGTACTTGTTTACCCTCATCGTTATCCCCGCTGCAATTTTTCTGGGTATAGTGATAGTAAATGGAGAGATACCTACTTTCGGTGACCTTAATTTTGAATTTTTTATAACCTATCTCTTCTCTTTTGTAGCAATTTTCTTTCTCGGTGGACCTTTACCGGAGAAAATCGGATGGCGTGGTTTCGCTCTGCCTCGATTACAATCGAAATTTGGACCGTTAAAAGCTACATTACTATTTAGTGTTTTGTGGACTTTTTGGCATCTTCCACATTTCTTAACGGCTGCACAAAGGGATGGCCCGGGTTCTGACCTTTCTCTCCTATATATTCATTTGCCAATTTTTATTTTACTATGTTTACCGATCTCAATCATTCTCACATGGGTCTATAACTTCCATCACGGTAATTTATTTATTGTCATGCTAGTTCATGCGAGTGTAAATACATTTAGCTTAGTACAAACTCATTCCACCAACCCTATTTTAAAGAATACGGATTTATTTGTAGTGATAGGATTGAGTATAGCTGCTTTGCTAATTCTTATTTTCACACGAGGCAACCTTGGATCTAAACAAACCGCTAATGAAGTAACGTTCAGTAACAATGAAAATATAAGTAAATTGAACTAAAAGCATAAAAATGAACTTTGCTATTCATTTTCTCATGCTAGATCCCACATAAGATTCTGAGGTAATGGGACTGCTTTAGGAAAGTAAAACAATGTGAAGAGAATTGTTTACACAAGAGTAATGTAGTAAACGTACATGCAATATCTGTATTGAAATACAAGATGTGATTTAGAAAGAAAGGGATCTTCAATACATTGAAGATTCTTTTTTAATTTTCTAAATATTAAATTGTAAAAATCCCTTGTATGTATTATTATAAAAAATGGTATATTAGTAAATTTTATCATTTTAATTTTTCAGCTTGTAAACTATGATACTCGGAGGCGTTGTTGTGTGTAAAAAATGGAAACTTGGACTAATGAGTACTCTTCTTGCTTGTTCTACTTTTACATCTGTTGCATTTGCAGCCGATAAAACAGTCGATCAACCCAAATGGGAGAAATGGATAAACGGACATGCAAAAATATTAAATGAACCAGCTTCCCAAACAACAGAGGATTTATCATTTCTTAAAGAGGTCGTACAGGACAAGCGCATTGTTGTACTTGGCGAAAGTACGCATGGTGCAAAGGAAATGAATCAATCCAAAATTCGTATGATTAAGTACTTACATGAGGAAATGGGATATGATGTGCTTGCTTTTGAAACAGGGCTTGGGGAAGCAGCAGCTGTTCAGCAAAATTTTGATAATTTAACCGCTACGGAAGCGATGAAACAATCTTTATATGTTGTATGGCAAACAGAGGAAGTAGAACAATTATTTACCTATATGAAAGAACAAAAAGAAAAAGGAAAGCCACTCACATTAGCTGGTTTTGATATGAATTTATTTTATAAATCTTCATTCCACTCCTATGCAAATGAATGGTTGCAAAAATTAAGTCCTGAAGTGGCAAGTGAATTTAATGCAGCAGTGTCAGAGTTAATTGAACTGAATAAGTATTACGATCCAAAGAAAACATATCCCTATGATCAATTTAAAATGGAAATACAGCCTGTAATTAACAAGTTGGAAAAGGTTAGAACATTTATTCAGAATCATAAATCTGAATTGACCCAAGTCGCACCTCTCGCTTCCTATGATGTGAACTTTCTGGAGAAATCTATTAATATACGGATTGATGCGATTAAAACGCATTTAGATGCTGTAATGAAAGTTAAAGGTGGTATCTACTCACCTAAAATTGCAGACTACGCTACCTATATCCGAGATCAAAAAATGGCACAAAATTTCGCATGGCTCACCGAAATGCAGTATAAAAACAAAAAAATTATTGTGTGGGGGCATAATTATCATATTCGAAAACAAAATTCAAAAATGATATTAGACTTTACGAAGGTGCAGCAATACAATTATGTTGGCCCAAATATGATGGATTATCTTCCGCAACGTATCAAAGACCAAATGTACACGATTGGTGTATTTGCGTATGGTGGAAGCAGTTGGGATGATGGTAATGAAGATATTATTCCTGTACATAATGAACATGAAGAACAAAGCGTTGAAAAAATTATCAGCACGGTGGGAAGTCCCCATGTTTTTATTAACCTAAAGGGAGAAAGTTACCTACCAGAAACTTCATGGATGTTTACTCCTACTGCAGCAAGTTATTGGGGAATAAAAGATAAAGAAGAAATCATGATTCCGACAGAACAATATGATGGCATTCTCTGGTTAGAAAAGACGACGCCTTCTGTACTGAAGTAAATACAAAAGCATCCTTACAATATAAGGATGCTTTTGCTTATATTTTTATACATTCTTTTTCTATGAATACATTTTTGTATATATGCGTTTTAAATAGTGATTTCTAATAATAAGGAAGTAAATAATTTGCATACAAATAAAGCTTATTAATACAACAATTGAACTTTGAATAACGGACATTTCTTTACTTACTGTTTGTCCTAATTGATGAAACGTTAGAAATGCAAAACTGCTATGAACCATAGCCACTATAATCGGTAAGAAAAATAGTAGTATCATTTGTCTTGTCACGATTTGCTTTAACTCACTTTGACTCAATCCTAATTTTGAAATCATTTGATATTGCTCTTGATCACGTTCTAAATCAGTAAATAGACGGAAATATAAAAAGCTTAGCGTAAATACGAAAAATACAATACCCACCATTACACTTGAGATAGAAAGTAATCCGTTTTGTTGTTTCAATTCAAGCCATCTTAAATACAAAGATGAAAACATATAATAATCATCTTGATTCTTACCAATAATCTTCATAAGTGTAGTAGAAACTGCATTCGTTTCAGACCAATTTTCAACGATAAAACCATATATGGTGTAATCTCGGAGTACGTTTTCTTGTTGAGCATTTTGGACCTTATTATAAACAGCATCAGAGACAATAACAGGCTTTTCTATTAACGATAATTCTGGGATATAAATTGTTTTTTGCACAGAAAGTGGAACCTCTATTTGACCATGTATTATTTCAAAAGTTTTTATATCCTCCGCATTTTTCTCGTTCTTATTTAGTCGTACAGCAATGCTATCATTTTCATTTGTTAATTTCTCTATTTCATACCCTAATTGTTTTGCATATTCATTATACGTAGATAGATTAATTAATGCCAACCCGTTTAGTGTCCTTTTAAATTCTGTTGCAACAAGTTTATAAGAAAATCCATATTCTTTTAATTGCTTCTTTATCTCTTCAATATGGGCTTTTTCTTGTATATTCCCCTTATCCGATCGATACGTAAATGCATATGGGGTCTCATGTTTTGCTAGTTCTGGATTTCCAATTGCTGTACAAACTCCAATTGCGGTAAAAGAAACAGCAGATATAATTGTAACGATAAAGAATGTTCTCGCATTATCTTTCATTCGATACATCAATTCTGAAATAACAAGAAGATTGGTTCTTTTAAAGAATATAGTTTCTCTATTTTTTAAAGTATATAACACATATACACACAATTGATTAAAGAAAAAATAGGTTCCAAAAACAATTAATAAGACACCTACCCCTACAAGTAGTAATAATTGATCTAAATTCATGTAATTCACTGCAACGATACTGTGGTGAACACAGGAGTAACCTGCCCCAAATAAAATTAGTACCAACATGGATATCCAGACGGAAACTTTCGGCTCAGCTTTTGGTTTTTCCTCTGATTTTATGAGTTCTACAAGCTCATTTATTTTCAACATTTTCGATGTAAATAATGAAATAAGTAGAAATAGAACAAAAAAAGAGATAGCTGTTATTCCCATAGCCTTTAATGGAAAGTAAAATGCTAACCTATGCCCTACTCCCAATAAGGACCCAGTAACTAGTAAGAACAATTTAGAAAAAACTATCCCAAGCCCAATTCCTACTAGTATAGAAGGAATTCCAATCAACATGTTTTCGAAGAAAATTAATTGATGAAGCTGCCGATGAGACATTCCATGTAACATTAATAATCCAAACTCTTTTTTTCTATTTTTTAAAAAGGCACTAACTGAATAGAAAATAAATAAGAATGAAAAGACAAAGATTAAGTAATACGATAGTTGAAATCCTATCTTCCCAAACGTACTCAATATGGTGCTTACATGAGTCAGCTCGCCTTGTAGGTTTGGATGAAAGACGAGTAAACCATAAGTGAAGAAAATCATTACCGCAAATGTGCTACTAAAAAAATGCCCAAGATATATTCGTTTATTCCGTATAACATTATTAAATGCGAGCTGTCGAAATGTCATTTTTATTACCTCCTAACCTAGAAAGACTGTCCACAATATTTTTATAAAATAGTGGGCGATCACCGTTGCAGCAAACTTCATTGTATAGCTGTCCATCTTTAATAAATATAATGCGATCACAATAACTAGCAGCAACTGGATCATGCGTTACTAACATCATTGTTGCCTTCTCTTCTTTATTTAATAGTGTTAATATCTCCATTACGTCTTGAGAAGCTTTAGAATCTAAATTTCCTGTCGGTTCATCGGCAAGAACCAGTTTAGGAGAGTGAATGAGTGCACGAGCAATCGCTGTTCGCTGCGCTTGTCCTCCTGATATTTCATATGTTCGTTTATTTAAGATTTCGTTGATTCCTAATTTTTCCGAAATAGATTTCACTCGTTTATTTATTTTCTTCACATTCATGCCATCTAATACGAGCGGAAGAACCATATTCTCTTTTACTGTTAATGTACGCAACAGATTAAAGGATTGAAAGACGAATCCTAATTCCTGTCTGCGAAATAAGGCCAAATCATTGACCGAAAGCTGATACGGATTTTTACTATTAATGAATACACTACCTGATGTTGGTGAGTCAATAGTAGATATCATATTCAATAAAGTTGTTTTTCCACTACCCGACGGTCCCATAACCCCAACAAATTCCCCTTCTGTAATTGTCAAATTAATATTTGAAAGTGCTGTATGTGAAACATTTCCTGTGTATTCTTTACTAAGTTCTTTTACTTCTACTATTTTCATATGAGAAATTCCCTCCAATTTTATCTACTAAGAATGAGATTTGATAACTAATGCATGCCTACATTTTGACTTATTCAAAATATGATTAATGTACTACTCATTAATCATTTGTTTCAGCTTTTCTTATTTAAGCTGTCATACTTGTTCGAATGTATTAAGCAGTAAAATAACTTGCTATCGTACCTCAGGATTTTTAAGCATGTTTCTGTTTTTCATTGTAGTAGTATGGTTGTTTTTCTCATATTGAATTATCTTTCATTTTTCTTACACGCTTGAAATGTTTCTGAAAACACAGTCTATAAGCCAAAAAACATAATTTTTTTGAGAGATAGCATTAAGGAATTTTTCATATGCACTGTACTATACGGTACTAGATTTCCATATAGATTTTATTTGCAATTCTTCGTATTTTCTTTACCGTTCACCAAGTTCTTCCTATTTTTAAAATGGAACAAATTTATTACTTAGAGTGTCTATTACGTGTATTCCTAAAAATATGAAAGGACTTATTATTACCAAAAGTAAAGTGATGTAAAAAAGTGTGTATTGAAATACAGCATTTAAATGTTGCGAGTTTAATACTTTCACAGGTGGACTATTACAAGTGTAATAAAAAAAAGAAACGATCCAAACAGCGTCTGTTCATTCATCTAAACGTTTTAATTCTGCTTAACCTGTTAAAATTCAACTTCAAAAGTATTGTTATCCTATACACACTTTAATTAACATCGGTATTTAAAATACCAAAACAAAATCCATATATTCTTGAAAGAGGTTGGAAATTTATGTTCGTTTTAAACAAGTTCTTTACCATTTCACATTACAAAAAAATTGTACCTGTCGTATTACTTTCATGCGTAACACTAATAGGCTGTTCCAATAGTAATACTTCATCTGAATCACCTAAACAAACGAAACAAACAAATCAAATCAAACAAGAAAATACTGGTAATGATTCTTTTGCTAAACTTGAAAAAGAATATGATGCCAAGCTTGGTATTTATGCACTGGACACAGGTACGAATCAAACTGTTGCTTACCATGCAAATGATCGTTTTGCATTTGCCTCTACATCTAAATCATTAGCAGCGGGAGCTCTTTTACGTCAGAACTCAATAGAAGCTCTTGATGAAAGGATTACGTATACGCGAGAAGACCTTTCTAATTATAATCCAATTACTGAAAAGCATGTGGATACAGGAATGACGTTAAAAGAACTTGCAGATGCTTCTGTTCGATATAGTGACAGTACTGCACATAATTTAATTCTTAAAAAGTTAGGTGGTCCATCCGCATTTGAAAAAATATTGAGGGAAATTGGTGATACTGTTACTAATTCTGAGAGATTTGAACCTGAATTAAATGAAGTAAATCCAGGAGAAACACATGATACTAGTACACCAGAAGCGATAGCTAAGACACTTCAGTCATTTACATTAGGAACTGCACTTCCAACTGAGAAACGTGAACTATTAGTAGATTGGATGAAGAGAAATACAACTGGAGATAAATTAATTCGTGCGGGCGTACCAAAAGGATGGGAAGTAGCTGATAAAACAGGTGCAGGATCTTATGGGACAAGGAACGATATTGCAATTATTTGGCCACCAAATAAAAAACCAATTGTACTCGCCATCCTTTCTAATCATGATAAAGAAGATGCAGAATACGATGATAAACTCATTGCAGACACAACCAAAGTCGTGTTAGATACTTTAAAAGCTACGAATAAAAAATAATAGATTATTGGAGCGTGTCATATAAACCGTGTAAGTAACCTACCATCATAGATAGATGGTTGCTTCACGGTTTTTCTTTTACAAAATAGAAGAAAATTGGTGCGACAATACGTCCTGGATGATGCATCCACATTGGCATACCTGGAATGTAAGTATACACATGGTCAATGACCATAAGGACATTGCAAAAATCTTTAATTGAAAAGCATTTAACCTCATAAAAATATAAAACCTCCACTTTATATATTACTCAAATACTATTAGTCCTCTAGGAAAACTATATTGTTTCTTACATCAAAGATATACTTATATAAAGTTTCTATAGTAAGAGCATCTCTTATTTATCCAAGGGGTTCTTTTTCATGAAAAGAACCCCTTGAAAAGTATAATTTCAGGTATACTTTCTATGTTATTTTTAGATCAAGCACCTATATTATTAGAATTATGCATTGTTAATTCATAAGTTTTTTCAAATAACTTCGTCGAATGATGAAAAAGCTTATGACAAATAGCAATAAAAATATTCCTACGCCTATTGCTGTGACCCCATAAAGTGCTGATGAAAAATGGTTACGCATTGCAAGCATTATTCCACATAGAAGAATAGATGCAAGTGTAAACGGGACAAAAATTAAAGTTGCCAACTCCTTAGTCACAACAGCAACTAATTCTTTCACAGAAAAGCCAAGTTTTCGGATTCCTGTATATTTTTCTTTTTCTTCTTCAAATGACGTTTGCAGATAGAAATAAAGAATACTCATTGCCGCGCTCAAGAAGATAAGGCTCAACATGAAACCGATAAAGAATAGAAGACTCACTGTAGTTTTTTCAATCTCGTAAAAATTAATTTTAGAAGAAATTAGGCGCTCATTTGGTATTGTTGAAATTTTGGAAAGAATCGTTTCGGATAAGTCGAGTTTTTCTGTCCAATTATCAATTTCATAAGTAAATACTTTAAATACAGGATAGTCAATAGTTTCATAAACAACATCTGGGACGATATAGTACATTTTTTGGAAACCTGAAGTTAAAATATTTCGTTTCTCAAGGCCCGCATATTTAAGTTTTCCAAACGGGTAGTCACGAATAAATTCTATATTTGGAAGAGCATAGTTATTTCCTGCTGCAACATAGTATTCATCATCCTTTAGTGAAATTGTCTTATGAAAACCAAGGGCATTATAATTTGAAACTGACATAAAGCCAATATTATGATTTTTATCTGTTTTAAATGCAGAATAATATGCATCGTATTCACCTTGTTTTGCTAATGCATTTTCAATAAATGAAATATCTTTCTTTTCAACTTCAGGTGTATTACCTGAGAGTGAGATATATTCAAAGCTGTACGGATCTATTGATTCTGCTCTCGTATTTATATTGTAATAGGAACTGTACAGTACATTTGTACATAAAAATACACCTAGCAACAAGACTGTTAATAAATAGATAAGTTGGGAATGTGAGCGACCTTTGGCCTTTATGTTCGAAACGTAAAGCATATTTGTTTTTTTGTAATACGACGGTCGTTTTTGTAATACATGAATTGATACAAACATTCCCTGCGTGATAATAAAATATATGGCTAATAGCGAACTAACAAATAGTAAAATGTAATGGATGGTTCCAGATGATTCAACCCAATTCATTTCTAATATGAGCGATAGTGCTAAGAATACGCTGGTAATTACTGATAGTAACAACTTCCATGGTGCAGGCACAATTAATTTTTCCTGTGTTACATCTGCTTTTAACAGATGTACAGCTTCTTCTTTGTTAATAAAACGTGTTATAAATTTAGAAACGATACAGAATAAAATTGCAAATAAAATAATAGTTAATGCGATAGCCTGTATTGGTATATACATACCAAAGCTATTCACTTGTAACACCCTTTTGGTGACCATTAAAAACAACGGGGCGATTACAAGCCCAAGCACAATCGCTTTTATAATTGCTACACTAGCAATAAGCATATTTTCTCTGAACACCATCCTACGCACTTGCTTCATAGATGCTCCAGTAATCATAAAAATGCCAAGACTTTTGGTTTTCTTTTTCAAAAATGAAAACATCGAATAAATGATGAAAACGAATGAAAAAATATACACAATAAAGCTCGTGAGTATCATTACAAGGCTAAGTGTGCTTCCTGTTTGAATGCTTGCTAACATAGGATGAAATGCTACAATCGAAAATAAGAAAAATATCAAAATGGAAAATACACTGCTTAAAAAATAAGAAATATATGTCCATTTATCGCGCAAAATGTTTTGAAGGACAATATGATTAAAACTCATGCTGTCCACCACCTAAAAATGTAAGTGTGTCCATAATTTCTTGATAAAACTTCTGTTTATTATTGCCTCGATGCACCTCATTATAAAGAATACCGTCTTTTATAAAGATTACGCGATGTGCAAAACTAGCAACATAGGCATCATGTGTCACCATTAAAATAGCTGTGTTAAAGGTCTTGTTAATTGACTCAAACAATGTCATAACATCATTTACCGCTTTAGAATCTAGGTTTCCAGTTGGTTCATCAGCTAATAATAATCCTGGTTCATGAATAACAGCTCGAGCAATTGCCACACGCTGTTTCTGTCCACCTGAAATTTCAAATGTACGTTTCTTTAAAATTTCTTTAATACCTAAAAAAATTGCAACTTTCTCTAAACGTTTGCTCATTTCCTTAGCTTCTACAGAATCAAGTACCAAAGGTAATAAAATATTTTCCTCTACTGTTAAGGTATGAACAAGGTTAAAGTCTTGAAAGACAAACCCTAATTCTTTGCGACGAAACTTCGCTAGTTCATTATCATTTAATTCATAAGGATTTTTTGAATTAATTGTTACTGAGCCATTAGTTGGGCTATCGATTGTTGAAATGCAGTTAAGAAAAGTTGTTTTTCCACTACCAGAAGGCCCCATTACCGCAACAAACTCATTCATGTTTAAATTAAAATCAATACCTTTCAATGCCTGATAGGAAATTTCTCCTGTATATACTTTTTGAAGCTCTTTTACATTTAAAATGGTGTTTGACATCAGTACCTCACTCCTTTGTATCTTTCAGTATTTGATTATAGATGGGCCTTTTACTTCTTAACATCTTTCAACATGACAGCAATATGACAAAATTGTCACATTCAAAACGGCTACCTTATTTGGTAGCCGTTTCTATACTTCTTGAGAGGTCTATTGTAAATATTGTTTCATTATCTTTAGAATATAGATGGTATGGATGATTTAATGTAGTAAGAATACTTTTTACTAAATAGAGACCGATACCAGTTGCTTCTCCTTTTGTACGTCCTTTCGTTCCCGTGTAAAATAATTCAAAAACACGTTTTATTTCACTTTCAGGTATCGTTTCTCCTTTATTTTTAATAAGTAACTGCCCATTTTCATAGTGGATTATAATGGATGAGTATTTTTCTCCATATTTAACAGCGTTACTTAATAACTGGTAAACCACAACCTTTAGCCATTTACGATCTGAATAGAGAAATATATGCTCCGGTATAGTGCTCTTAGGAAAGATTTCTTCCTCAATAAAATAATCCTTTAAATCATTAATAACTTCCTGCACAATATGTTTTAACGGAATTGGTTCTATTTTTAAATCTGCTAATAATTTAGTAGAGCGACTATACGTTAGTAACTGATTTAAAGAGAAGTTTAGTTTATCGCACTCAACTTTTACTTTTTGCCATTCTGCAAGGGAATTTGGTTCCTTAAACTGATTAGATTGTATAAGCAGTTGAATGACAGAAAGTGGCGTTTTCATTTGATGGACAGCATGAGAAATCATTAATTGCTGATTATGTAATGAACTCTTATATTCCTCTTCTTTTGATAGAAATAAGGATTGAATATATTGCAACTGAGATGCGTATGCTTTTTCGTATGAAGCTATTGGCTGATAAATCATAAGACTGTCCGTATGAATGTTCTTATTCTCAATATGTGCATACATTTTTTTACGGCGTAAATAACGACAAAAAAGTAGTATGATTAATAGAGAGAAGGCTAGAAATATAAAATAGGTATAATGATTTTCAAAACCATCTAATCGATGAATCACAATTGGTAAGCTAATAAATGTAATGATATACAAAATAATAAAGCTCATATGGTCTTTTAAAAATAACTTCATGTAAGTTTCTCCGTTAATTGATAGCCAATTCCTCGTATAGTTTTAATTTCTAAAGTAGAATGAATGGCTTCTAATTTCTTTCGTACTCTTGCAATATTTACTGTTAAGGTATTTTCCTCAACAAATTCTTCTTCATCCCAAATGGCTGTAAGTAATTGCTGTCTTGTTACAACATTAGGATACGCTTCAAAGAACATTGTACATAGCTGGAGTTCTTTTATTGTTAATAGCTCCTCCTGATTAGGTGCGCATAATCGTACAGTGTCCAGGTTTAAAGCTGTATTTCCTATTTTTATAATTTTCCCCTGTACATTTCTTGCATATTCGCCATATATACGACGAATTTGTCCATTAATTTTTGCAAGTATCACTCCTAATAAAAAAGGCTTAGTAATGAAATCATCAGCCCCATTTTCAATGCCATACACTTGATCTGCCTCACTCATACGAGCAGAGAGAATCACAATAGGACAATTTGATATTTGTCTTATTTTACGGGACCAATAATAACCATCAAAAGCAGGAAGGGTAACATCCATTATGACAAGGTGGGGTTGAAAGTCTTGAAAAATTTCTAATACCTTTTGAAAATCTTCTACAACGAGGCAATGATATCCATATTTTTTAAGATGGTTTTTTAGCGTATATGCTATATTCATTTCATCTTCAACAATCAATAATTTATACATTTCATCCTCCGATTTATTTATTAACTTTGTCTCATACCTTAATTTTAAACCATTATTGCTTTTGCTCAAAATAAGGACAGTCTTATACTATAAGGGGTGGCACCAAATGTCCATCAACTTAAAAATGAAAGTACACTTTGTTTTCATTTTTAAGTTGATGGGCATGTGGACCTTACACTTCATGTTCACAAAATTTTTAATATATTGATGTGTTTGAAGCTTTTCGTTTACTGGCTGAATCCAATAACTATTAAAGAGGGCCTTCTGGCTCTCTTTTCATATCAGAAATCACCATAATCTCGTCCCTCAACCATGACTCCACTCACTATATATTCATTAATAAACCATTGGTTACTCTTCATTTCATTCCAATAACTATTTTATTAAGATTTTAGGTACCCAATTTCCCTTGCATATTCACGCATCTTTTTCACTTCTTCCTCTGGCCATCCCCAATGCGGGCAGTACAAACCACTGTAACCGTTTAATCCGTTCGAATCGTCATTACCATAAATGAAGTGAGTAAAATCTTTTACTAGTCCCCACATTGTGCCGCCGCTTGAAAAGTACATTTTTTGTATTTTTGTTTTATGATTAATTCTTGTCATATTCATAGAAACATTTGTATAGTGATCAACAAACCGCAATGATTTACCATTGAGCACAAAATGAATCATAAAAAGGTCTATCATCTTATGAAAGAATTAGGGTTAAAATGTCTGGTTCGTATAAAAAAATATCGCTCTTACAAAGGGACAGTTGGGAAAAATGCGCCGAATATTTTAAATGGCAACTTCCAAGCTAAAAAACCAAATGAGAAGTGAGTTACAGATATTACGGAGTTTAAGTTATTTGGGGAGAATTTATACCTATCACCAATGTTAGATTTATTTAATGGTGAAATTATCACGTATACAATTGGTTCAAGACCGACCTATTCCCTTGTTTCAACGATGTTAGACCGAGCCTTTGAACGTGTAACAGATCAAGACAAACTCCTCATTCATTCTGATCAAGGGTGGCACTATCAAATGAAAAAATATCGTCATTCTCTTAAGAAATGTGGTATAACACAAAGTATGTCTCGCAAAGGAAATTGTTATGACAATGCCGTTATTGAAAATTTTTTAGGTATCATGAAATTCGAATTTCTGTATCGAAAAGAATTTGAAAGTATAGCACATTTCAAACAAGAATTAGCAAAGTACATAGACTACTATAATCATAAAAGAATTAATGCAAAATTAAAGGGTATGAGCCCGATACAATACCGGACTCATACCCTAGAGGCTGCCTACTGAAACAACCTGTCTAACTTTCGGGGTTCACTTCATTTTCTGAAGAGACTTTTACTTAAATAAAGTTTAATAAAAGCCGTGGGAGTTTAATGCCTACAACTTTGTAAAAGGATTTTGATTTACTATAAAATATCCTCTAAAGGTCTATTCTTAAAATTTACTTTTAACTTGATGTTGATATGACATAACCTTAAATATTTCGAAATTTAAAAAGCTCCCTAATAATGTTAAAGGGGCTTTGCTCATACAAATGATCTGTATATCAAAGATGAATTGATTTACAGATCATTTGTATGATAATTTTTATAAATAATTGCTAAGTAGTGAATTTACATAAATGCTTTTAGAAGTTCTTGAACTAATGGGATTGCTCCACCAATAAATTTTAAAACTGCCATTGCGATTTCCATATTACTTCCTCCTCTTTTGTTAGTAATGGGATGTGATTAATCTTTATGTCCTTATTATAGTAAGCGTTTACATATATAACAATACATTTCTGTATGCAATATTGCATATTTATACATTTAGACAATATTGGACCTCTATTAGTCATTATTTAATGGTACCATAACGAGGTGAGAGTCTTTAAGGGTTCGCCTTAATAGGAGGAAATATGGAAAAATCGCAAGATATTTACAGTAATCTAAAGTTTAAGAGTTGGTTTAATCAAGTATTAGCTGTAGGAGGAATATTAGGATTCTGCTACTTGGTGTTATATGGTTTCTGTTTCTTAGTTGATATGTAAATATTATACAACTACACTAGTGAAGTCTTGCCTACAGAGGTAAGACTCTTTTATTGTACTCGAGATGAACAAACTACATACAATAGTTCTCAGGTTCTTCAGATTACTCTGTATGGTTCCTTGTTCCTCTATGTTCTAACCATTATCTCCTATCATTGAAAGTACATAAACTTCTATTTGAAAACTTCCATTTATATTGGAAACACAATTGTATTGATACAAAATATCTTTTTACTAGATACATATTAAAAAGACAAGCATAAGTTGGATTACGTTTTGGTACAATCTTTTTATCTTTGAAAAGGACTTAAATCTTATTAATAGATTTGAGTCCTTTTGTATGTATTAATATATAAAAGCATACAAATATAATATATTAAAAATAATTTAAATGCAAGAATACTAGTAAGGGAACCGCCAGCAATTCGGAAAAAAACAAGCTAAAAAATACAATAAGTTGCCCATATGGGCAGCTTATTTACATAATTTTCTTTATTGGAAGTACACTTAAGACCATCTTCAACTTAATAGGAGTCTAATATCTCAAGTTTCTTAACTAATCCCCAACTATTTAGACCTAAAGATGCATAAATATTGTAATCAAAATAATTCCCGTTTATCAATGTTTCCTATAACTCTTTAATATCCTCATAGAATATAGGCCAACCTTGCATTAAGATATTTTTCATATATTTCTTACTACAAATATAGACGGTATTATCCTTGTTGCAGTTTTAATTTTAATTAAGTCTATTGTAATTACACAGATTGAAATATCTATTCAATTTCAAAAATAGTACAGGGAATGTATATAAAAAGATCACTTGTCTTGGAAACAAGTGATCTTTTTATTAGATAAACCGCTACTTGCCAACAGCAGGTAATTGTTATCCTATTCATATGTTCAATAGATATTATAACACATTTTTTAGTTATATAGACGGAATAGTTCCTAATGAAATGAGACCAAAATATTTCAAAAGGTACCATTAATTATTTAGTATTTTAAAAATGCAATTTTGAATCTTTCGAAGCACTAAATCAGGTAGATTTTAATATACGTCTGCAGCAGGATCTAACAATTGAGTTCTAGTAATTAATGCTGGTAACATAACAAAAAGAGTCCTGATTGAAACGAACTCTTTTATGAGTTTTTACAAAAGTAAACTTTTAAACACATAATTACATTTCTATTATTTTACCACTTGTACAGATACTGGTTTCCACCCCTGATTCTCTATCCAATCAATATCAACCTTATATTTTTTGTTACTTTGCTTATCTCGCACATTACCGTAGGCTTTATTATTACCATTATTCCCAATAAAATCGACAATCAATTGGCTCTCTGGAACATCAACAGCATAAGAAATTGCTTTTTTCATCTCATTCCAATCTACTGTCCCTTCTTTAAATTTCATTTCAGGTTTAGCCCCTTGCTTTGTACCAATTGGCTTCCAAGAAGGATTAGTTTGAGAACCCTTTTCTTGAGATACCGATTTTTCTGCTTTTTGTTTCTCTTCTAACTGTGCTGCTTCTTTCTCTTCACGTTTCTTCTCTTCTAACTGTGCCGCTTCTTTCTCTTCACGTTTCTTCTCTTCTAACTGTGCCGCTTCTTTCTCTTCACGTTCCTTCTCTTCTAACTGCACTGCTTCTTTCTCTTTACGTTTCTTCTCTTCTAACTGCGCTGCTTCTTTCTCTTTACGTTTCTTCTCTTCTAACTGCGCTGCTTCTTTCTCTTTACGTTTCTTCTCTTCTATCTTTGTTGCTTTCTTTTCTTGAGCAATTGCTTTCTTTGATGTATCAGAAGGGTCAAACAACTGGTATGTCACTATACCAACTGTCACTAATACCAAAGTAAATGCAATATTAAAAACCACCTTTTTACGACGATTTTGTTGTTTTTCTTGAAACCTGCTTACTTGTCCCATTTTTTAAACCCCCGAGTTTATTTTCTCTTCTATTCTCTATGCATTATTCTTATAATTCTTAATATTTTTATTAAACGATGGAAATAAATCACAATTCCGATACAAGATTTCATATCATAATAAAATTTGTTTTGTTTCAAGCATCTGACATATGTTATTCAAAAATATTTTAATACATTAAAAATTGATAAGCTTCTGTTCGTAAGAAACCTTCAATTTTATTCAAAGGTGATTCCAATTACGTCCACATTAGATCTCCTGTAGAAATCTTTTTAACAATTAAGCCCCTTCTTCCCTTATTTATAATTTTCAAATTAAACTGCCCTCTATGGTACAATAAAGATGTGTTGTTTTCTACTGGCGTATGTCGTAAAATCAAAAGGCATTTTATCTCTTTTACCTTTTTTTCAGAGTAACTTTCACCACTAGGAAACTCTATTATTCCTAATGTAATCTTTAATTCGCTTTCATCAAAAATCCAATCCTTATTAAGTTCCCTTATCTTTTGTATAAAGCTTCTTTTGGTTTTTCCTATATAAATCAATGTTTCATTCTTAGCATATACTCTAGAGATTGCAAATATTCCCTTCTTAAAAGCTTCTTCTCTATTATAAAAATCATTTAAACTATACAATCCATACCATTTAATATGTACTGTTTCTATTAATCTCACCTCATTTTTAGATAATATTATAATTTCCGAATGTTCAAATTATTGTGGATACATAGCCTTGATTACTTGAATTATAAATAGTGCTTTTCAATAATACATTTTATTATTACTAATTTCAATAATGAATATATATATATCATCATGAATTTCCTATCATTTGTTTCGTCAAGTAAGGATCATGATTCTCTTCGATAATTTTATCGTTCTGTGGTGGGAGAATCCTTGTACAGGAGAAATAACGCGTCCGCCGGATGAGTTGATTTTTCGTTTTCTAAATACCTTTTCTTAAAATGATATGCTGTGTTTTAGCGTAGGACGTCATTTGCATAGAATGGCGTATTTTTTTTGGGGAAATTCGAAAATGTGAATCTCCATCATATAAGGGTAACAAGGGGTAGCACCACATCGCTATCAAGCTAAGCCCATAAGACGTCAAGTTTAGTAGAGGTTGTTTCTTTTTTCTAAAAGCTAGGTGTAGAGAATTTAAATATTTGCATGCGAAATAAACCCTATCGGGTTTCATTTTTTGAATTAGGCCGCTTGATCATCAGACATGGTACAATTGTAAACTACACCTAATATATCAAAGACGTTTTTTTTCTCATACCTATGGGATTTTCGCCCATTTTGCTGTAGGAGGTTGAACAGGCGAATGAGAATCTTTGATAGTTCTTGGGTGTCTTTCTGTGTAGCTTGATAAATAAGAAGAAGGTAATCTTTAATCATATATATGGCCTTATATTCACTCAGTTCTCGTTTCTTTTTCATAAGAAGTAATTGTCGCATTTGAAACATAGTAGACGAACAGAGCAGAATCGCAATCAGCTGCCCATACAAATGGCATTCCAATCGTTCTCTTTTTATCTTTTTACAATGATGAATATGAAAGAATGATTTCCATGTTTTAAATAAAATCTCGATTTGCCAACGTAAAGAGTACCAATCATGTACTTGTCCCATCGGGACAATATCTGTAGAGGTATTTGTCATGTATACATTGATACCGCTAAGTCGTTTACTACGAGCAGAATACTTCATTCCTTTCTTTTTTTCTCTTACAGTTTGATTTTGTAATCGTTTTTGTTGCTGTTCTTTTGTTAGCCGATGAACAATCACACGAGTTGGGATTTTATCAGTCATTCCTACATAAGCGTCGGATATTTCATATGTTTGACCTGGCTGAAAAGAGTTTATTAACGTTTCCATATCTATCTGTATATACTCTGTACCTTTCTTGATTCTGCCATCTTGAAAATAATCAGGGTTAGGATTTTTTTGATAAATATGTGTATTCGATTTGATACGTGAGATATAATATGCCTTTTTATCTTGTATATGTTGAAGATCTTTCAAGTGAAAATACCCTAAATCACGGATACATAAATCATTCGCTGTCACAGTTGGGGCACATAGAGAACCATAGGTTCGATCATGTTGTTTACCTGGGCCTGTATGAATATGTAGGAACTGCCCACTCAATAAATCATACTCAAGCTGAATCTTCATCCCAGCTGTATGACTGCATCCTCCTGCACATGGATAAACAGATGAAAATACATCGGGAAGTTGAAAGGCAGTTGAATCTAGGATACGAATACGCTTGAAAATAGAAGCGTATGGAGAAGTGAGCATCTTAGTTGAAGATAACTTTTGATTGAGAAGTTTGGCTAACACTTGTTGTAGAAATTGCACGGCTGTGGCATTAAATCGTTGATGCTTCTAAACAGCTACATAAATGAGTTAAAGAGGTTTTAGCGACATTTTGACTGATCCATACACATAAAGCGACTAAATCTTTTGCTTGATACTTACTGGTTATTTGTACAAAACCAACATTTCTAGCAAGATCTCGTAAGAAATTTGGAGATAAAAAGTTTTGAATCTCTTGAGCAAATAGTTGTAATTCATCCGATACAGAAATAGACATACAAAAAACGCCATCCTTTCCTATGATTCTACAGAAAGGATAACGCCTTTTTGGCTTTAGAGGTAGTGCAAAAACTTAGCTTTATAGCGATGAAACAGAATCCCTATAAAGATTTTTAATGTAATAAAATACGTTTATGTTACTATTGGATATTTCATCTCCTATTCCTTTGCTAAATGCCATTTAATGATATGTCCAGCGTGTGTAAGACCTCCTCCAAACCCATAGAGTAAGAGCGTGTCCCCTTTTTTCACCTTTCCTTCCTTCATACCTATGTCTAATGCTAATGGAATGGAGACAGAAGAAGTATTTCCCATGTATGTTACACTTGTTAACGTTTTATCCAGTGGGAAACCTGATTTTTCACATATAGATTCAATCATTCGTAAATTAGCACTATGTGGAACAAACCAGTTCACCTCTTCCAGTTGTAACTCTGCTTGACATAACAATTCTTTAATACCTATTGGTAGTGTCCGTGCTGCCCACTTATATACTTCTCTTCCATTTTGAACTATCTTCCCATGTGTTCTTAAAGGATTTCCAAACATGGTAGTAGATAAATTTTTATTATATACATGCATGCCTCCTTCCCCATTTGTCCCAATATGCGTAGCTATAAAGCTAGACTCTTCTTCATCTTTCTCTACTAAAACAGCTGCGGCTCCATCTCCAAATAAGATACATGTAGTTCGGTCTGTATAGTCTGTAATCTTAGATAAGGTTTCGGTCGTTACAATTAAAATCTTGCGATGAAGGCCAGATGTAATTAAACCATTCGCCAGATGTAATCCGTATGTAAAACCAGCACAAGTCGCATTGAAATCAACAGAACCTGTATGTTGAATATTAAAATACTCTTGTATTTGGCAGGCTACACTTGGAAAAGTGTAGTCAGGCGTAGTTGTTGAAACGAGAATACAATCCACGTCGACAAGACTTTTATGATAACGTTCCACTAAGTTTTCAATAGCTTTAAAAGCTAATGTAGAGGCATATTCGTTATCACCAGTAATTCTTCTTTCCTTCATCCCAGTTCTTTGTACAATCCATGCATCATTTGTATCTACTAATTTTTCTAAATCATCATTGGTCAGCTTTTTTTCAGGTACATAGGTACCAATAGCTGTAATTCTTGCTTTTGATTGCATACATTTATCCCCCTTTACTATTTTCACACTTAGTTATATAATCAAATAATAGTACCAGGTACTAATTATTGTCAATATTCGAACATTTTATTTCTGGAAATTAAACTAACTAAAATATCTAGCTATGGTATAAAGGAGAGACATTCATGCTCAATATTCAACAAATTGAAGAAATTATTCCCCATCGTTATCCCCTTTTATTAATTGATCGGATCATTGAAGTAGAAGAAGGAAAGCGTGCAGTTTAGATCCAAAATGTTGTAACTAATGAAGGATTTTTTACCAGTCATTTTTCTGACTATTCAATCATGTCCAACGTCCTTATTGTAGATGCCCTTTTAACATGAATAAATAAGTAGAAGTTTATTGAAAAATTTTCTGGAGAAGAACAATGCTAAAACCCTGTATTGATGTAGAAAAAAAGAAATTCAGAATAATGTAAAGGGAGAAGAGTGATGATTGATATTTTAAAGATTTTTGCGGCCTTAGTTTTGGGATACCTTTTAGGAAGCCTTAATACAGCGGTGATTGTAGGGAAAATATACGGCAAGGACATAAGAAGCCATGGAAGCAAAAGCGCCGGGCTTACCAATACTCTGAGGATACTTGGGAAATCTGCTGCGGTGTTTGTTCTTGCGGGAGATATATTAAAAGGGGTAATTGCCTGTTATATAGGCTTGTTCCTTAGCGTTTACTTTTATTCGGGAGAGGCTAAAGATTGCGTAAGCCTTTTAGCGGCGGGCGCAGGGGCGGTTATAGGGCATAACTGGCCGATATATTTTGGGTTTAAAGGAGGCAAGGGAGCACTTACAGCAGTGGCTGTACTGTTTATGGTTGACTGGGTTATGGCCCTTTTATGCCTTGGCTTTTTTGTGATAATAGTAGCTTTAACCCGTTATGTCTCTTTAGGTACAATATGTGCTACATTGCTTGTTGCAGTCATTTCATTTATTCCTGTTTTTGGTAATACCTTATATTTTTATATATTTGCATTCCTAATGGCGTTTATGGTTATTTTCAGGCATATGGAAAATATACAAAGGCTGCTTTTAGGAACAGAAAATAAACTTATTTTTCCACAGCGTTGAGCATGTCGTCAAAATAGAAAAAAATTGGGGTTAGTTAACCGTTTAAGGAGGACGACAACGATTCTTTACTTTTGGAGTCACTCAAGAAAAATGTACTTTATAATCCTATTTTTGGTATATCTCCTACCTTAGTAGCAATAAAGGGTTAATATAAGTCATCACATGATGCGTAAATATTAACGTACACATTGAATAGAAGAAATCAAAAAATACGTTATCCTTTCCTATGATTCTACAGAAAGAATAGCGTATTTTTTATTTTAGGGGGTATTTTGTTTTGTTAGCTTGATAGCGATGCCCCATGCCCATCAAGCTAACTAAATAAATTACTAGGTACGAATTGATCCTTGTTTCAAAACTGGCAAGTGATAAAAAAGTAGGCATGCTAAAGAAGCCTATTAAAACGCGATTTTTTCGCTAGGCAGCTTGTCTATGCTTCACTGTCGTTTTATACACAATCCCTAGAATATCAAAGACGGTCATCTTCTTATGTCTATGACATTTACGACCGTTCTTTTTGAGCAGTTGATAAAGGCGATGCAGAATTTTTAAAAGTTCTTCTGTGCCAACAGCTATCGCTTGAAACAGTAACGGAAAGTAATCTTTAATCATATAAATCGCTTTGTATTCACTCAGCTCCTGCTTTTTCTTTTCAAGCAGAAACTGACGCATTTGAAACATCGTAGAAGAACAGAGGAGAATGCCGATGAGTTGTCCATATAAATGGCACTCTAGGCGTTCACTTTTTATATTTTGACATTCATCAATTTCAAAGAATGACTTCCACGTTTTAAACAAAATTTCAATCTGCCAACGAAGTGAATATAATGAATGCACGTAGTTCGTCGGTACTTCTTCTAACGACGTATTCGTGATATATACATTCATGCCCATTAAACGTTTACTTTTATCCTTCATGACAATGCCTTTCTTCTTTTCACGTATCGCTTGGTTTTTCAGACGTGTTTGTGTTTGATCATCGGTTAAACGATGGATAATGACGTGACGACAAAATCAACTGCACCTGAGTTTAGAAGTAGACCAACAGCTAAGGACACTTGGATATAGCTTAACTCCGATTCCTCAATAGTAACGCCGAAAGTCAAAAGAAGATAAAAAAGATAAAACTAATCTTACCTTAATATTTGCTATTCTATTTGTTCGTTTCAAAAACTTACACAGATTTTTTGACAATTCCGGTTATTATTTTCTATTTTTCCATCACAGTATTGTGATGCTTTTTATGTATTTTGAGAAGTATTGGTCATTTGATGTTACAGACACTGTTATTCTTCCATTTCTATAGAAAAAGTTGGGGATTCCCCCAACTTTTTAATACATCTATTGTCTTATTAATCCTGTGGATGTGACCTGATATGTTCTTTTATTACCTATATATTCCTGTTTTCCATTCTCAAGGTTAGTTAAAGTCGCTCGCGTTTTTTCCTTTGCTGCTTCCCCTTCTATATGAATAAATTCTATATAATCTCCCACTTTTATAGGTAGTGTTTGGGTTTCAGCATTTTGTTGTCTATTTCCTATGATTTCCTTATTGTACATAACGCTACCGGATGAGCTTTGGACCTTAATACTTGCATATGTACTATTAAAGTAAGAATGCGGTACGCCAGCTTCTAATTTGATTTTCAGCTCTTCTGCTGTTTTATTATAATCTACTTTTGCAATCTCTCGATCACTATATCCTTTTAATGACCATGCAAATTGTTTTCCATCTAGAATTGTTGTCTCTGGCATTTTTTCAACTTTCTTTAATCCTTCTTTTGTAACCTGATACCTTGCTGTCTTTCCAATAGTCTCATTTTTGTTATTTTCAAGATTCGTTAATGTTGCGCGTGTCTTTTCCTTTACTGCGTTTCCTTCTATATGAGTTAATTCAATGTAATCCCCCACTTTTATAGACACAGTTTGGCTTTCGGTATTTTGTTGTCTATTCCCCACGATTTCCTTATTGTATAATACGCTACCAGATGAGTTTTGGACCTTAATACTTGCATATGTGCTATTGAAGTAAGAATGCGGTACACCAGCTTCTAATTTGATTTTCAACTCTTCTGCCGATTTATTATAATTTACTTTTGCAATTTCTCGATCACTATATCCTTTTAGGGACCATGCAAATTGATTTCCGTCTAAAATTGTTGTTTCTGGCATTTTTTCTACATTCTTCAAGCCTTCTTTTGTGACTTCATACATTGCTTTTTTTCCAAAGCTTTCTTGTTTACTGTAGTCTACATTTGTGAAAGTAGCTCTATGCACACCTTCTAGATGTGTTAGCTCAATATAATCACCTATTTTGACTGGAACTTTTTGCGATTCAGCATTTTGTTGTTTGTTCCCATAAATATCTTTATTGTATACTACTTTTCCTGATGCATTTTGTACTTTAATACTCGCATATGTTTCATTAAAATAATGATGAGGTACGCCTGCTTTTAAGTCAATTTGCACTTCTTCTGTCGACTTATTGAGATTGATTTTAGCAAACTCGAAATCGCTAATTCCTTTTAGTGACCATGCAAACTGCTTTCCTTCTAAAATATTAGAAGAGTTCGGTATATCTGGATTAAAACCTAAGTTATCTAATATAGATTTTAGATCAGGTAAAACACCTATTCTATCATTCCATGGATCTTGAGATTTTGTTCCTGTATTTGGATTACTTAAGATATTTCTTAATTCGGCTGGTGTATAAGGAGAACCTCGGTGTTCTTTAGCAATACCTTGAATCGAAGTTGCTGCCCCAGCAATAATTGGTGAAGCACTTGATGTTCCACTAAATGTTGATGTATATAAATTTGTATTATTTTGACTTGGATTTGCAGATGTTGTATCAACATTTTCTCCCCATCCATATACATCTAATCGGCTTCCATAATTTGAAAACCATAAACGTTTATGTGGAACAGTTGATGATCCCGTCCCAACCATAATAGCACCTGAATCCTTAAAGTCTGGACTATTTCGATTTAAGATTTTTTTTCCATTACGATCTTTAAAATTATCTAAGTCGTTTGAACCATTTGCGCCAGCTTCTATAATAATAATCCCTTTATCTGTACCAACACGAATCGCATCAAAAATATCTGGATGTACTTCTACAGGTAAATATTTCTCCCCATACCCATCATACGAAGCTTGTGCCTCTAATAAAAGAATATCCCCTGCTTGTAAATTATGTACAGCACTTAAAATGGCATCCGCTGTATTATAAATTCCATTATCCCTGATTTGGGATATTACTTTTACATTTGCTCTTGGTGCAATTCCAATATTTCCAATTTGATTATCTTCGGATGAAACAATTCCTAATACAGAAGTACCATGAGCTCTATGCTGACTTATATTTTGTCCAGACATAAGCTTTATATTTTTATTGACTAAATCCTCATGGTTCAATAACCATCCATATTCCATATCCACAAAAGTAGTACCCTTTCCGTCACCACCTTTAATGCTCCAAGCATGCGAGGCATTAATTCCCTTTGGTGCCGCTTCAAGATATCCTTGATTTTTAAATCTAGGATCATCGTACGGATTAACAGATAAATCTGGTAACTGTTGTATTTCAGGGGGTGTCAAAATTTGTTTTTCTTGTATATAAGCTTCCTCTACAAGAGGTGATGTTTCAAATTTTTTCAGTAATAATTCTATTTCTATGTTATTAGGAGCTTGTACAATATAATAATTTAATAGATTGTTAGCTGATTGATTAGCAAATGATTTAGAGTGTAATGATAACTTTTCAATCTCTATCGGATTTACAGATGAGAACAGGCGATTTAAAGTAAGTTCCGTATTTTCGGAAAATAACTTCTTTAAATTGTTATCATAATTCCCATTTTTTATTCGTTTCTCAATACCATCTTCATAAGGTAAGTCAATTTCATTTTTAAACTTTACAATTAATTGTTCTTCCTGTGAATCTCTTTTATTAGAATCTGTTTCTTTGTATGTGACATTATAAGATTCCGCGTAAACTTTATTATGAATTCTATCATTTTGTAGTATTAGATCTGTTCCTACAAATGTTGTCATTGCAATTGATGAAATTAGAAACCCTTTAAATATGTTCATACTATACCCGCCAATCTATTTTCTCTTGAGCATTTTTTAATGCGTATAATAGTTAAGATTTATATATATTATATAAATCAATAATTTAAGTTTTGTAGTGAAATCTATGACTTTATTAATAATCCCATAGAGGTAACCTGATATATTCTTTTCTTTCCTATATATTCCTGTTTACTATTCTCAAGATTAGTAAGTGTGGCGCGTGTCTTTTCCTTTTGTGCTTCTCCCTCTATATGAGTAAACTCAATATAATCCCCTACTTTGACTGGAACGGTTTGGCTTTCAGCAGCTTGTTGTCTATTTCCTTCAATTGCTTTATTGTACAAAATATTGCCCGATGAGTTTTGAACTTTAATGCTTGCATACGTATCAGTAAAATAGGAATGGGGTACTCCCGCTTCTAATTTAATCTGCATTTTTTCTGTTGCTTTGTTATAATCTACTTTTGCGATTTCTCGATCATTATATCCCTTTAAAGACCATGCAAATTGATTTCCATCTAAAACTGTTGTTTCTGGCATTTTCTCTACTTTCTTCAGGCCTCCTTTTGTAACTTGATACCTTGCTGTCTTTCCAATGGTTTCATTTTTTTTATTTTCAAGGTTAGTTAAAGTTGCTCGCGTTTTCTCCTTTGTTGCTTCTCCTTCTATATGGGTAAATTCAATGTAATCCCCTACCTTGACGGGCACAGTTTGGCTTTCAGCATTTTGTTGTTTATTTCCCACGATTTCTTTATTGTACAGAACATTTCCAGAAGAATTCTGGACCTTAATACTCGCATACGTACTAGCAAAGTAGGAATGTGGTACACCTGCTTCTAGTTTTATCTTCATCTCTTCTGCCGTTTTATCGTAATCTACTTTTGCAATTTCTCTATCACTATATCCTTTTAATGACCATGCAAATTGATTTCCATCTAAAACTGTTGCTTCTGGCATTTTTTCTACTTTCTTCAGACCTTCTTTTGTAACTTCGTATATGGCTTTTTTTCCAAAGCTCTCTTGCTTACTATTATCGACATTTGTGAAAGTAGCTCTATGCACACCTTCTAAATGTGTTAACTCGATATAATCTCCTACTTTGACTGGTACCTTTTGTGATTCAGCATTTTGCTGTTTGTTTCCATAAATCTCTTTGTTATAGATCACTTTACCTGATGTATTTTGCACTTTAATACTTGCATATGTACTATTAAAGTAGTCATGTGGTACACCTGCTTTTAGATCAATTTGCATTTCTTCTGTTGATTTATTTAAATTTACTTTCGCAAATTCAAAGTCTCCAATCCCTTTCAGCGACCATGCAAATTCGTTACCTTCAAAAATGTTTGGAGATTCATTTTTGATTTGTACCTTTTTCTCAACAGTTTGATCAAATAAATCCGTTAATACAATTTTTGCATAAGCATTTGTTGATAATGATATAGATTGACTGATCCCATTTTGATAAGATTTAATATCATCAATTACGTTAATAGGTTGGCCCGTCATATTTTCATTGTTATAAATTTCAATTTTCCCCTTAAATTGCGGTGTACTATTTTCTTTTAGTTTCCAAGATACATTTAATTTTTCATTTTCATAATATATAGATTGGATATCAAAATCTAGTTTTCCTATTTCAGGTTGAGTAGGTTGATTTAGCGTGAATATTTTTCCTGATCCAATGGTAGACTGCGTATTACCTCCTGCTTTGACCCATACATATTCTGAAGTGGCTCCTCCATCATATTGATAAGTATTATCATGCGTCCCTGAAATATTTTGATTATTCCAGGAATTCCATTGTTTATCTACTAACTTTCGGCTATAACCATTTTTCAGGCGCGCTTCTCGAACATTCTGTCCACTATCAGCCCAGTCTTCTTGAAACATTCCTAATCCATGATTAAATGCAACATTAGCAACAGGAAAATCCATAATTGCAATTTGATGCCATTTATTATTTGTTACATCTTTCAGCCATTGTCCAAATTTAGTATGACCATTTTCTTGCCATGAACGCATTGTCATTCTGTACCAATTGTAGTCTTTCCAACCATAAGTTGTTTGAACCTTCATTCCTGTTCCTTCTCCTCCAAAGGGTCCAGCTTGAGAATTCGGAGATAAGTATTCGGCCTTTATTGCTTCTTTAGAGGAAATTGGATCCCATAAAGCAAAATGTAAAGTACGTTTTCCATTTTCATCAAACCCACTTTGTTGTTGAAAACCAGCATATCCTCCAGCTTCACCACCTGCATTCCAGTTGTGTACAGCCCAGTACGTATAAGGCGGAGTCTGAACTGGTGACCAGTCTATACTAATAATATCTGAGGCAGGTATATTTTGGGGACTGACATAAACTGCTGGAGCAGCTGAATGTGTTGCAGCTTTAGTGTGCGAAATAGACGTTCCAAACATAGAAAACATGCTACATGCTGCGGTAATTATAATAACTTTATTAAATCTTTTCTTTTCTTTCTGAATAATCACTAATCTTCTTCCTTTTCTAATTTTAATTTTTGAATAATAACTTAATAGAGAAATCTATCAAAATTCAAGCAACATCCAGTAATTCTTTAAAATACTGCCCCAATTTATGTTTTTCTATCTTCACATCTGATTCTTACATATTACTTGATTGTAAGTGGATTCCATAACGATACTGCAAATATCCAATTCGGGTCACCATTTCCTTGATGATTTTGAACAGCTTCATACACTTTCCCTTGATGTTCTACTTTGTCTCCCTTTGTATACGCCTTCTTTGGATCCCATTTCTCATAAGATGCATTTTGATCTTTTGTTTTTACCGGAAGAATGTTACTTTGAATTGATGTATTTCCAGCTGCATCTACGGCCTTCACTGCATATTTATATTCCTTATTAATTGTTAAGTTTTGATCAGTAAACGTCGTTCCTTGTACTGTTTGAATCAATTGTCCATCACGTAATACCTGATATTCTTTTACACCTACATTATCTGTAGAAGGATTCCATTTTAGCTCTACACTGTTAGAAGTAAGGTTGCTTGCATATAATTCTTGTGGCTGTGTCGGAGCCTCTGTATCTGGTTTCGGATTAACAATTTGATTTACTGTTTTCAGGCCATCCTTTGTAACTTCGTATATGGCTTTTTTTCCAAAGCTCTCTTGTTTACTATTATCGACATTCATGAAAGTTGCTCTATGCACACCTTCTAGATGTGTTAACTCAATATAATCTCCTACTTTGACTGGAACTTTTTGCAGTTCAGCATTTTGTTGTTTGTTTCCATAAATGTCTTTCTTATATACTACTTTTCCTGATGCATTTTGTACTTTAATACTCGCATATGTTTCATTAAAATAATGATGCGGTATGCCTTCTTTTAAGTCGATTTGCATTTCTTCTGTCGACTTATTGAAATTGACTTTAGCAAACTCAAAATCACTAATTCCTTTTAATGACCATGCAAACTGTCTTCCTTCTAAAATATTATTTCCATTAGGCATATCTGGTTTAATTGGATTAGAATCCGTACCCTTCCAAATTTCTGCTGTTAAAATTGGATATCCTAATGCAGTCACTTTTTGAATGGTATCGTTATTTGGACGTAATCCCCACTTCTCAAAGAAAGGAATCAAATTTTGTCTGGCTACTTTTGATGCTGAAATCATAAATAATTGTTTTTTATTTTCATCAGTTTGTGGAATTTCATTTGAAGGCATGTCTCTATACAATTGATGCAATTTAGGATAGAAATCCTCTCCATATGCTAACTGTAGTTGCCAAAGCATAACAAGCTTAACAAAAACATCACTAATTTCATCATAATTTTTATTCGTTTGTTCTAGATATTGAAACGCTTTTGGATAAATTCCACTTTTCTCTAAATTGGATGGTTGATTAAATGCTTTTTCTACAGAAAGGCTGTATATATTATTTTGTACTTCTGTCATATTATAAAACTTCCAGGGCGATTGTTGTCTCAAATGTCCTGCCTCGTGCCATGGACCCCAGCCATCTTTTACAAATTTATCAATATCTAACACGTATTGAATTGCATCTCCTACATATGCAGTTCGATAAGAAGTTGCATACATATAATAATCAGGAGAATGATTTTCCTCTACGTAATGAACATAATGTTTATCTACTTGTTCTTCGGATAATCCAGCTACTTTGTCTTGAATTCGAGTAGCTTCATCCATCTTTTTTAAGAGTTGTACAGGATCTGTATTAGAACCCAACAAATATTTCTTAACACGTGCAGGGCTGGCTGTAATTAATACACGTTCTCCTTTTAACTCCACTGCGTGTGCATTAGGATATTGGTCCAGCATGTTTATTAGACCTTGTTTCGTATGCTTTCCTAATTCAAAGAAAGGCGTAGTCGTTCCACCTGTTGTGACTGTTGTTCGAATGGTGCCACCTTGTTGTTTATTATAAAAATAAATCATCCCCCCATTTGGAGATTGAATCGTGTTTATACCAGGTTTTAATGTAAATGATTTTATTTTAGAATCTTCTCTCCAAGAAGCATCATACGAATACGTTCCAATATATACCTGAATATCTTGATCACCTTCTACATTAATCGTTATTTGTTCATTTGGTTTTGCATATAAACCAGTGGGTTCATATGGGCTAAATGCCATATTTTTTCTTTCCTGTTGTTTCAGTCCCTCGACATCCCCTTTCCCTGGGACTGTATACGTTCTATTTTCTGATTTAACTGAATTTTCACCTTGCAGTGATGTCGATAAATTTTTTTGCTGCTGCGTTTCCTCTGCAAAGACATCTGGTGAAGAAGCCATTCCAGAAGCAAATATAGTTAATGTTGCAGTAGCTACAAGTATTCTTTTGGTTTTATGCTTTGATCTATTCCCCATAGTATCTCCCTCTCATTTCCTTGATAAATTTAAAAGTTTTCATTTCTTTAGCATGTGTTTACATGCAAAAACAGTTCATGAACTTGTATTTATTACTTTTTACATAGCCCTCCCTTCACTCTATTTATAATTATATTTAGATGTTATTTTATGACACATATAAATACAACTTTATAAAATATCTATCAAAAACGTGTATTTATGTTTTAATCTAGTATTCCTAACTGTCTTACAAATCAAATAAATTACACAAAGGTAGTCATTTCGTGTGAATAATACATTAAATCTAATTAATTATAGAGTAATAATTCACAAAAAATTAATATTATGTAAAATTCAAGAAAGTAAATAGTTATAGGCGGATTTGTCATATATACATTGACACCGCTAAGTCATTTACTGCCATCAGAATACTTCATTCTTTTTTCTCTTATAGTTTAAGTTTTTAAGTTATTGGGAGATAAAAGCGTCATCTTTTCCTAGGGTTCCACAGAAAAGATAGCGTAGTTTTTATATTTTATCATTTTAGCAAAGAAGACTCCTTCCTCAAGGAACGTGAAGTGAGTAGGTGGGAGATGAATTAGCTAAAATGATAAATGTGATTTGTAGCATACATCTGCCACAATTTAAACCATAACTTTCCCCGGAACGTTAAATATAAATAACTATAAATAAACATTGAAAAATAGTTGTAGTATACAGAGTGAATAAAGTTGTTTCATTTCAGATGTACAAAGATAATAATGTTGTTTAATTTTGAGGTGAAAAACTAAGAACTATGCTAAAATTCGTATGTAGTATGGTTGTTTATAATCGAAATGTTCTTTTAAATCAATATTTAGATTCGAGGAGGAAGTATGTGATCCAGTTAATAATTATTTGACCACATAAAACCATTCCTATTATTTGTGCAATCTCAGGCATATCCATAACATTGAATAAAATAATTGCGAATCCCTCCACAAGAATAGAATAATAAAAGGTATGAGAGCGAGCTCTATTCGCAACATAGTGATTACGCTCATCATTATGTTTTACCATCAATTTTTTTGCATACTCGGCATCGTTCTTAAAACGCCCAATCTGAACTAAACGTATAATCGAAATAATGACAAAAACAATCCCCATCCCACTCCAAAAGCTATCTATCACTTCAAAAGACTCAGCTGATATATACAAAGTAATTCCTATAAATAAGAGTGTCACATACCATATTATTCTACTTTTCACATTTTGCATTTTTAGCTCTCCCTTATTCTTCTTCAAAAATATTTTCCCTGGTCCAACTTGAAAGTTAAGAAATTCTCCACTGTGCAGATCATATTCTAATTGAATTTTGATTCCAGCTGTTTGGGCACATCCTCCAGAGCCTGGATATACATTCTCTAAAGCATTTGGCACTTGAAATACGGTGGCATCTAGGATATGGACTCGTTGAAAATAAGAGAAGAAATGGTTAGAAATTTGTGTTTGTTCACATATCTTTTGTTCTAACAGTAAAGAAAAAATATGTTTTAAAAACAAAACTGCTTTAGCATTTAAACGTTTATTTAAGCCCTCAGGACTAAGTAAAGTGCCTGTCGCTGCATGAAGCCTACTACATAATCGAACCAAGGAATCACTTGCCACCCGTTGACTAATCCAAATGCAAATAGCAGCTAAGTTTGATCCAGAAAACTTACGTTTTCGCTTTATAAATCCTATTCCACTTGCAAGTTCTTCTAAGAATACAGGTGTAACATATCGTTGTAATTCTTCTGCAAATGGTAGTAATTCATCTTGAATCGAGAGATTCATAAGAAAACATCATCCTTTCTAATTTAGCTTGTTTAGAAAGGATAACGCTTTTTGATATTTGAGGGTATTAAAATCTCCTGAGTTGATGGTTATGTATGGTGACCCCATAGCCAAAGAAGTAAGAAGATATTTAGAAGTGCATCAAATTTTGAGGAAGTGCTTGTGAACCGTATCATAAATAAATGAGGTTTTGTATGTTCGATTTTTAAATAATACCCAAGAAGGAGTGGGTTGCAGTTATAGTAATACTCTATTTTTTGTATTTCTATAATAGATATTTTTTTAAAAAAACAGAATTATCTTGACAGTTATTGAATGGATTGATAAGGTTATAAAAAAATATTTCTTATCCAGAGAGGTGGAGGGACTGGCCTTATGAAACCTCAGCAACAGGTCTGCTTAAGTAGACACTGTGCTAATTCCAGCGGGTGATAATCCTGATAGATGAGAGCTTCCGTTTTTATTTGTCAGTAGCGCCCTCTTTTTTAGAGTGCGTTTTTGTTTTTTCTGGATAGTAACTAAAGGAGAGTAGAAATGGAGAACAAAAATGGGCAAGAATTTCAAAGGAAAATGCAAGCACGTCATTTAGTCATGCTATCACTTGGTGGCGTGATTGGAACTGGCTTATTCTTAAGCCCAGGTTACACTATTCAACAAGCTGGCCCGTTTGGAACAATTCTATCCTATCTGATTGGTGCGCTAGTGGTTTATCTAGTTATGCTATGTTTAGGAGAGCTTTCCGTACATATGCCTGAAACGGGCGCATTTCATAGTTATGCAGTTAAATACATTGGACCGGGTACAGGGTATACAGTAGCCTGGTTGTATTGGTTAACTTGGACTGTTGCTTTAGGTTCTGAATTTACAGCTGCAGGATTACTTATGAAGCGATGGTTTCCATCGATTAATGTTTGGGTATGGAGTGCTCTTTTTGCCATTTTGATCTTTTTATTAAATGTCCTGACTGTTAAATTTTTCGCCGAATCCGAATTTTGGTTTTCATTGATAAAGGTTATAGCTATTGTGATTTTTATTGTTTTAGGAGTAGCGGCAATGCTAGGGTTTCTTCCGATGACTCATTCAAAAGCAGCACCATTCTTTTCTAATTTTACAAGTGGAGGTTTATTTCCTCATGGTGCTACGGCCATTATAATGACCATGCTTGCGGTTAATTTTGCTTTTTCGGGAACAGAATTAATAGGCATTGCAGCTGGAGAAACAGCGAACCCGGAAAAAATGATACCGAAGGCTATTCGAACTACTCTGTGGAGATTGATCATCTTTTTTGTAGGAACGATCGTTGTTTTATCTGCGTTATTGCCTATTTCCGATGCAGGGATATTAGAGAGCCCTTTTGTTGCAGTTCTAGAACGAATTGGGGTGCCATATTCAGCTGACATAATGAATTTCGTTATCTTAACAGCCATTTTATCTGCGGCAAACTCAGGCCTTTATGCCTCTTCTAGAATGCTTTGGTCGCTTGCTAATAAGAATACGATATCCCCGATTTTTGGAAAAATGACGAAGCAAGGTGTTCCAATCAACGCCGTCATTTTCAGCATGGTGGGTGGAGCTTTGGCTTTGCTCTCAAGTATTGTGGCACCAGATACTGTCTATATCGTACTTGTTTCCATTTCCGGTCTAGCAGTAGTTGTAGTTTGGATGAGTATTAGTGCTTCCCAGTTCCTATTTCGCAGACAATTTTTGAAAGAAGGAAATTCTGAAAAGGACTTAATTTATCGCACACCACTATATCCATTAGTACCAATTGCTTCTTTTATCCTTTGTCTGGCATCGTGTATTGGAATTGCATTCGATCCAACACAGAGAATTGCCTTATATTGTGGCATACCGTTTATTTTGTTTTGCTATGGAAGTTATTATCTAACAAAAAATCTAAAAAAGAGGGGCGTAGATTATGTCGAACAAAATCAACCCAATTGATGCTATTTTATCCCAACATTCCATTATGCTTCTTGACGGAGCATTAGCTACAGAATTGGAGGCGCATGGATGTAATTTGGACGATCCCCTTTGGTCGGCACGTGTGTTACTAGAAAATCCGGAACTAATTTATCAGGTTCATTTGGACTATTTTCGTGCTGGAGCGGACTGTGCCATAACAGCAAGCTATCAAGCTACTATTAGTAGTTTTTCCGCGCGTGGAATACAAGAACAGGAAGCTTTGGAATTAATTAAGAAAACGGTGTTACTTGCAAGAAGGGCAAGAGATGATTTTTGGAAGGAAAATACGCAAACGAATAGGCCTAAACCATTGGTTGTTGCATCAGTTGGGCCGTACGGGGCTTACCTTGCAGATGGTTCAGAGTATGTAGGCAACTATGGTGTGACAGATAAAACATTAGCAGACTTTCACCGTTCGAGAATGTCAGCGTTAATCGAAGCTGGTGCAGATCTATTGGCATTTGAAACAATCCCTTCCCTGCAAGAAGCAAGAGTATTAGATACATTATTGCGTGAGTTTCCAGAAACATATGCGTGGCTTTCCTTTTCGCTAAAAAATGAGAAAGAGATTAGTGAAGGTATGAAACTCGTGGAGTGTGCACGAGCTTTTGAGAAAAGTGAACAAATTGTAGCGATAGGCATCAATTGTGCGCCAGTAACCGTTGTGACTGGTGCAATCCAAGAGTTGAGGGCAAACACAAAAAAACAGATTATTGTTTATCCAAACTCTGGTGAAACTTATAATCCAGAAACAAAAACATGGCATGGTCATGAACAATGTAACTCGTTGGATATTCAATCTGAAGAATGGTACCAAGCAGGTGCACGTTTAATAGGTGGATGCTGCAGAACGACACCTTATCACATTGAGGAGATATCAAACAAGTGGCGTTCTTCCGAGTTTTTCTATTCGAACGAAGCAAAACAGTAATTTAATGGATGATAATCTATCTTTGTGTGTATTTTCATGATTTTGCTTGTTCAGGAATCTACAGTTACGTCTAGTGGCACAAAATGTCTTTTCAGAGACACAAATGTGGATGGTAGCCTCGGGAATCCAGTGAACTTTTGGGTACCTTAGGTATGGAAAGGAATCAGGGAAAATAAAAACCGCTAGTTTAATAGATATGGTAGACAACATGCTGAATCTTTTAATGAATATGTAGTTGATCCAATTGAAGGTGAAGGGGACCATTTATTCGTAATTAAAGTTAACGAAGAGATTAATTTAGTTATTCAAAAAATAGTTCAATAACTATATGAAAATTTGTTGTGATAAAAATCCTTATTGTAGTAGTAAATGTGGTCATATTGTTGTAAAAAAGGATAGATGTAAACAGGTATACTCTCCTGTTCATCTATCCTTTTTTACCTTATAAAATGTGTGACATTATATTCAATCGCATAAATATAGGATTTCATTACTATTGCCTTGACTCTTAATAAAACGATAGGGTTTATTTGGTATGCGTATTATTAAGAATATGCTTCTATTTTAGGAATGCTTTACCCCACAAAATGAAAGTACACTTTGTTTCCATTCTTAAGTTGATGGGTATTGGGTACCGCCACATCGCTATTTCCTCCAATTCGCAATATGTTTGCGGTATCCTTGCTCAAATCATAATAAATATCATATATCTAGCAGCTTAACTCTTTTAATATAATACTTAAAAATGGATATGCTTAATTGCATATCCACTATCAAGATAGTATACACTTTCCTTATACATACTTTCTTCCTATTTATATACTTACCTTCGCTTCTCCAACATCCTGTTTTTTAATTAAATCTAAGTAAAAATGTGAGACAGTTGTGTTGTAATAAGGAGAAATGAAAATAAATGATAGATTAAATGTAAACATTCCTATAAATGCGGCTAATAAAAACCAACCAATAAATGATAACCAAAGAACAAATAACTTTAACTTTTGTCCTTTCATTATTCTTTTACTCTCCCTCAATGCTTCACTTGCTGTATAATCAGGATTCTCTATTAATATGTAATACGACATGGAATAAGAAAAATATTTAATAATACCTGGAACAATTAATAATAGACTCCATAAAAAAAGAAAAACAGCCTGCAACAGACCCAATTTTATTGAATTAAACAAATTGTTCTTCTTAAACCCCAAAAATACATCATCTACTTTAGCATCTTCTTTTTTCCCTAAGTGTAAAGTAAAAACAGAATATCCATAATTGAAGATACCTTGTATGAGACTATAAATTAGGAAACAAACCCCACCTAAACCAATATAACTTAGAATAAGTACAGCAAGTGCTGTTGGATCTACTTGTGGTTCCCCACCAATTGAATAAATAAATAATGCATCAGGGCCAATTATCCCGATAAACAGTACAAATATTAAATACATAAAAGTGGCGATTGCTGATGCACTTAAGGTTGGTACAAAATAGAATAAAGCTGATACTCCTATACCTACTCCCCATTTCCCATCTAACGAATTAAGTGCTGCTTTCTTAAAATTTCTTGTCATACTTGTATTCCCTCCTTTTTTCTTATTTTACCTTACTAAAAACATAAAAGAACTTGTAGCAGGCCCCGCTACAAGTTCTTTTAGCCAAATACTTTAGCTCATCAAAAAAATATTTATTCTGCACAATCGGGGGTAATTCCTAAAATATGGTTTGTTAACATCATTATATAACATAATTAAGAATTTTTGTTAAAAATTCTATATATTTAGACAAATAATTCTCCACTTTTTTACTTATTTTTTATTTTCATGTAGTTTTATCTATTGACAATAAGTAAAAAATCTCTGCACTATTTCAATCAAAAGTTTATTTAATAAACATGAAAAGACCACCTATAAAATTTAACAGGTGATCTTTTTTGTGATTTTGCACTTGTGCACTACTTTAAAAATATATCATAAGTTCATCTTTTTTGTTAAATATTTAATTCTATTAATTCTACAACAACAATTCTGGGAACTTAAAGTAATACTGCAACCATATAAACACTTCGATTATCAAATCACCCCTTATTTCTTAAATAAAGGTGCTATTCTATCAATGCGATTTGTCCAAATTCCACCTGTATATTCCTCAGGAAGACGTTTTATATCTTCAGGTGAGTCAAATCCACTTGAAAATCCAAATCCATTTCCTCCTACAATGATAACTCGAGTATCCGCTTTATCCATTCGATTAAGAAAACGATTTGGCCATCCCCAAAGCCAAGGAGCTACTTTATCTGGTATATGCAACTCACCATGCTTCAGGCTTGAAGGCATGTAACCAGTCCATCCTAACGCAATATAAGTAAGAAGATCCTTTTTCATAGTTGCTTTTGACATTGTTCGTGAACTAGGGATACGCTCTTCGATCGCAGCTATTGGTTTATCGCCACCATATACAGTTAGTTGCTCAAGGCGTTTTGCTGGTAGTTTCTTGAGATAATCAGCCAATTGGATTCCTTCATTTTCATCATCACTTTTGATATGAATAAGAAAAGAACGATTTGGAAAATGGTTAAGTACTTCATCGAGTGTTGGCATAAGATTAATCCCTTTACCACGGAACGGGAATGTTTTCCCCCCATCAGCTGTATAACCGTATCCAATATCAAGTGCTTGTAATTCTTTTGTTGTAAAATCTCTTGTAACACCTTTACCATTAGTACGGCAATCAAGAGTCCAATCATGGAAAATAACAAAATTATTATCTTTAGTAGGTTGAACATCAAACTCTACTAGATCAGCTCCAGCTTTAAATGCCGCTTCCATAGATGGAATTGTATTTTCTAAATAAGGATGTTCAGGTTTATTTATGCGTTCTGCTGTACATGTATCACCCTCAATCCCTTCCATGCTAAATGTTTGTGAAAGTCCTCGGTGAGCAAGAAGAATAGGAGCCCCCTCATCCCTCTTAGCAAAAAAAGAACTGTTATTTACATAAACAAATACGAATAGGATAAGAATTATCCAAGTCATTTTACGTTTCAGTAACCTTTTTATTTTAATCATTGTATTCTCCTCTTAACTATTTGTTGAAATGATTTAAACAACGTTTGTCATTTAAATACTGGTAAATGTTACAACCTATCTTATTACATTGCAATAGATATCATTGGAAATTAAAGATTCGTACTTTGATATAAAGCGGGAGAGATAGAAAATTAATATAAATATGTTGCTACGCTTTTTCTATTAGGTAATTGTATGTCTTATGCATTGATTTGAAAAAAATCGTAGTGTTTCCCTCTCTTTCAATTAATGAAATTCAATTGATTTTTAATGAGACTATTAAAAAAATGTTTTTTTATTTGCTCTGACATATGGATAGAAGTGTTTTCAAACAACATTATTTTAAAGCATTCATTTATTTGGAACAAAACAAAATATTTTATGTATTATGTGAAGAACAAAAATTTTTAATTAAAAACAAGGGAGGAATAAGAATGAAAAAATTTAAAATAAGTATGATGGCATTCGTAACGACGTTGTTAGTATTGTTGGTCCCTTCTTCTACATTTGCAAACACAATAGAGCCTTTTAGTTCTGGATGGGATTACTTAGGAGAACAAACGCTATATTCTAATGGTGCTGAAAGTGATGTATATGCTTCTACTGGTGGAGATTATAAGATTTGTCGAGCTGCTGAAGTAGGTTCAACTAGTAAGTTAAAGGTTGAATTATGGGAGTACGATCCTGATAGCTATAATGATTATGTAGGAGTACGATATTTAGGCCCCGGTAAATGTGGAGTTTTTAGAAATATTGGTGGCTTTGTGGATGGAGGAAATGAAGCGGAATTTTTTGCGAAATCAAGATCTAGCAGTAAGATGCATTTAATCTTTTTTGATTAATTCATTAACAAACTGTTGCGCTTATTCTTTCGTTGCTGCCTTCTTTTTCTTCAATATATGTCTTTGCACCTTTGCAGCAAGCTTTATCCTGTACTATGTTGTTGAACTCCTAATTGGGCTTCTTTGCCATCCCCCAATTCTATGTGTAAACGTAAAAAGACCGCCTATTGATATTATCCCCTTTAGGTAGACAGTGTGAAAAAGACCATGTATACACATGGATGTTACACTATTACTTGGAGGGG
>NZ_JAEHBQ010000128.1:0-241 GCF_016483555.1 Bacillus cereus group sp. N14 | reverse complement strand
ATGCTCGTGACACCAATCTACCATTCTTCGGAATTTGCTTAGGTATGCAACTTGCATCAATCTAATTCTCACGTAACGTTTTAGGATTAGAAGGAGCTAACTCTTCTTTAATAAATCCTGACACACCTTATGCAATCATTGACTTATTACCAGATCAAAAAGATGTAGAAGACTTAGGTGGCACACTTCGTATTGGTCTATACCCATGTAAGCTTGCTGAAGAAACAAATGCTTACAATGC
>NZ_JAEHBQ010000127.1:0-242 GCF_016483555.1 Bacillus cereus group sp. N14 | reverse complement strand
CCCCCCCCCGCTCCTGGTCCTCCAGCCCCCCCAGGACCCCCTGCGCCTCCGCGTCCGGCCGGGTGGCCAGGTCCTCATGGAAACCAGGGCGATACAGGCGCTACCGGACCTCAAGGTGTTCAAGGTAACACGGGCGCTACTGGTGCCCCTGGACCTCAGGGTAGGCCAGGCGGTCCTGGTGCCACTGGGCCGGTCGGGGGGGGGGGGCTCCGAGCGCGCGAGGGCGGGGGGGGGGGGGGGTG
>NZ_JAEHBQ010000126.1:0-242 GCF_016483555.1 Bacillus cereus group sp. N14 | reverse complement strand
CGATGACCCCGATGAAGGCCCAGAATTCGCGGAAGCAGATGGAGCGGTGCTTCTATCGACAGCAGGGACAACTCGAAACCCGCAAGGTGCGATGTTAACACATAAAAACTTATATAGTAATGCGAGCGATGTGGCGGCGTATTTACAATATACTGCTGATGATCGCGTCGTTGCGGCGTTGCCAATGTTCCATGTATTTTGCTTAACAGGGGCGGTAAATGCACCGATTGTGAACGGAGCAA
>NZ_JAEHBQ010000125.1:0-242 GCF_016483555.1 Bacillus cereus group sp. N14 | reverse complement strand
GTCAAAGCTCAGAGATAATGCTAAAACTGGAGCGGCAACGAATTCACCGTTTTTCACAACTGGCTTCTCAGCGATACGGCCGATACCAAGGATTGCTACTTCTGGGGGATTGATAACTGGAGTGAACCATTGTCCACCTGCAGAACCAATGTTTGTAATTGTGCAAGAAGCACCTTTCATTTTAGCCGGAGCTAAACGACCGTCACGTGCTTTACCAGCAAGATCATTGATCTCGTTAGAAA
>NZ_JAEHBQ010000124.1:0-242 GCF_016483555.1 Bacillus cereus group sp. N14 | reverse complement strand
GCCATTAGCTCAGTTGGTAGAGCATCTGACTTTTAATCAGAGGGTCGAAGGTTCGAATCCTTCATGGCTCACCATTTACAATTTAATGCGGGTGTAGTTTAGTGGTAAAACAAGAGCCTTCCAAGCTCTGGTCGAGAGTTCGATTCTCTTCACCCGCTTTTCAATTATGGGCCTATAGCTCAGCTGGTTAGAGCGCACGCCTGATAAGCGTGAGGTCGATGGTTCGAGTCCATTTAGGCCCA
>NZ_JAEHBQ010000123.1:0-243 GCF_016483555.1 Bacillus cereus group sp. N14 | reverse complement strand
TTTGTATATGAGTCTGCTTTAATCATACTTGTTCCTTCAGGTTTTAGTAATAATGCCATCATTTGTGATTGCTTGTCTGTTGTGAAACCTGGGTGAGGCTTAGTTTTAATATCAACCGCTTTTAACTTATCTGGGCCGATAACACGTTCACATTCATTTTCCTCTATAACTTTATCACCCATTTCTTCCATTTTCGCTGTAATTGAGCGTAAATGTTGAGGTACAGCATTTTCAATTAAGATG
>NZ_JAEHBQ010000122.1:0-243 GCF_016483555.1 Bacillus cereus group sp. N14 | reverse complement strand
AAGTTTTCCATACGTCGCGAATGTGCCTGACAAACCACCTGTTTCTCTTTGTTCAGGAGGTAATGTTTCACGTAATACGAAAGTAGCTGATATAAACATGAATACACTAATTGCTCCGAGAACGATGAAGTCACCGCGCCATGTTGTGAACTGTAGTAATTGTCCCCCAATAAGCCGTGCCAAAATAGGTTCTGCTCCGTTTACTAACATGAGCAGTGAGAAAAACTTCGTCATTTCAGAACC
>NZ_JAEHBQ010000121.1:0-244 GCF_016483555.1 Bacillus cereus group sp. N14 | reverse complement strand
TACGTGAACAGTGGGCAAAAGAACGAAAGTATATTGGTATGGATTTCCTTGGTCAATGCTATGCAATGGTTCCCCCTCTCGTTCACTTCTCAACGAACTCTACCTACTATTTATGGGATGTACTAACTACCGCGCTTGTCGGAAACACTAACCTTGCAAAAACTGAAACAATTAATAGTATCGTTCATACATACGGACCAAGCCAAGGACGTACAGAGGAAGCTGCTAATGGACGACCTGTAAA
>NZ_JAEHBQ010000120.1:0-244 GCF_016483555.1 Bacillus cereus group sp. N14 | reverse complement strand
AGCGACGGTTTTGTTGATGAAGTAAAAAGTCGTATTATGATTGTTACATTTGCACTTAGCTCAGGTTACTATGATGCATACTACAATAACGAAAAACAAGTACGTACATTAATTAAAAACGACTTTGAAAATGTATTTGCTACCTACGATGTTATTATTGGACCACCAACGCCAACTCCGGCATTTAAAGTGGGGGAAAAAGTTGATGATCCAATGACAATGTATGCAAATGCCATTTTAACAA
>NZ_JAEHBQ010000119.1:0-244 GCF_016483555.1 Bacillus cereus group sp. N14 | reverse complement strand
AACGTGTTGATGTGATTTGTCTAGGGAAAGTCGCGCGATTTAAAATTATTCCTTAACTAAAACAAGGTGCGTATATAATTGTGATAAGGCGTGAATTGGATGCGAATTTAGTGAAACTAGTGGAAGAAAAGCAAATTCGTTGGTTTCAAAGGGAGAATGAAAAAAATGATATTCAAGGTGCTTTTTAAGTTGTTGCTGCGAGTAGTGATGCCGTATTAAATGAACAAATTGCTGAAGATAGCAC